>QNCV01000068.1 GCA_003645845.1 Fidelibacterota bacterium
ATACTATTCTTCCAAAATATCTTTTTCCCTGTCCTTGAACAATTTATCAATCTCTCCAATGAATTTATCCGTCAGTTCCTGAATCCTAGTCTGGCTGTCATGTCTCTGATCCTCGGAAATTTCATGCTCTTTTTCCAGTTCTCTGATCATATCATTGGCATCACGCCGAATGTTTCTGATAGCCACTTTGCCATCTTCGGCAATCCGATGGGCAAATTTAACTAATTCGCGACGGCGCTCTTCATTCAGAGAGGGTATTGGTAAGCGCAGTAAATTTCCATCTATCTGCGGATTTAAGCCCAGATCGGCAGCTTTGATCGCTTTGTCGATGGCGGCAACGGCATTTTTATCAAATACCTGAACCACAAGCAGACGCGGATCGGGAGCGGCAACGTTAGCAACCTGTCTCAAAGGAATCAATGAACCGTAATAATCGACTCTGATCGAATCCAGAATGGCCGGATTGGCCCGCCCCGTCCGAATAGCCGCCAGTTCCTGATGAGCCATTTCGAGGCTCTTTTGCATCCTGTTTTCAGTATCCTTTAAAATATCATTAATCATGGGTCCCTCCCGAAATGAGTGTCCCTATATCCTCTCCAAGCAGCAAACGGCGCAGATTACCTTTGACAGTCATATTGTAGACAAGAATAGGTAATTGATTGTTCTGGCAAAGGGTTATTGCCGTTAAATCCATCACTTTCAACTGCTTTTCCACCGCTGTTTGATAATCGATATTCTTGAACAGTCGAGCATCCGGGTATTTAACCGGATCTTTATCATAAACACCATCAACTTTGGTCGCTTTAATAATTGCATCGGCATTGACTTCAACTGCCCGCAACGCCGCACCTGTGTCGGTGCTGAAAAACGGGCGGCCTGTTCCCGCGCTGAAAATCACGATATAACCGTCTCTTAAATACTCTTCGGCATGCCGGACAATCATCGGTTCGGCAACATCCGTCATCTGGATTGCCGACATCACCTTCGTCTTAAGACCTCGGGATTCCAGGGCATCCTGAACCGCCAGGGCATTGATAACGGTCGCCAGCATTCCCATATAATCCGCCTTAATCCGATCCATCCCCTGTTCGCTGGCCGCCAGACCACGAAATATATTTCCGCCGCCGAAGACCAGACCAAGTTCAATCCCCAGGTCTTTGGCAGACTGAATTTCAGCACAGACATCTTCAAGCACGGTGGGATCGATTCCAAATCCCTTGCCACCCGCCAGCGCTTCCCCAGAAAATTTCAGTAAGATACGCTGGTACTTTGATGTTGTCATTGACGTTTTTTTAAGATTAACAGTCTTATCTTTATTTGGCTTCGCCGAGTTGAAAACGAACGAATCGGGCAATGTTGATATTTTCACCGATCCGGGCAATCGTTTCCGTTAAATAATCTTTAATCGTCTTCTGAGGATCCTTTACAAAGGCCTGCTCCAGAAGGCAGCTTTCCTGGTAAAATTTTTCAAGTTTACCGTCAACAATACGTTCGAGGATATGTTCCGGTTTATTTTGCGAACGGGCCTGTTCCATGTATATTTCACGCTCTTTGGCAACCAGTTCCGCATCAATCTCTTCGCGGCGGATAGCGGCCGGATTGGTGGCGGCAATGTGCATGGCGATATCTTTGACAAATTCCAGAAAGCCTTCGTTCTTGGCAACAAAATCGGTCTCACAATTGACTTCTACCATGACTCCGATTTTATTTCCGGGATGAATATAGGACCAGATAACGCCTTCGGATACATCGCGATCGGCCTTTTTCTCGGCTTTAGCTTTACCTTTTTTCCGGAGAATTTCGATTGCTTTATCAATATCACCCGCCGATTCAATAAGAGCGGCTTTACAGTCCATCATTCCGATACCGGTTCTATTTCTGAGTTCTTTTACCTGTGTGGCGGTAATTTCCATTCTAATTATTCCTTTCGAGATTATTTCGCGGCTTTCTGACCCTCAGCTTTTTTGGCAGGTACATCCACCAACCGTGAGCTTTTGGCTTCCAGAATTGCATTGGTCAGTTCACCGATTATTAATTGAATTGCCTGAATCGAGTCATCATTTGCCGGAATCGGGTAATCCACTTCTGTCGGATCGGCATTGGTATCCAGAATGGCAACCACCGGGATATCCAGACGCCGGGCCTCTTTGACGGCAATGTCATCATGAATTATATCGACAACGACCA
The DNA here is from genome assembly GCA_003645845.1 of Fidelibacterota bacterium. GTDB lineage: Bacteria > Fidelibacterota > UBA2242 > UBA2242 > UBA2242 > B118-G9. Next base: position 2,188 of record QNCV01000068.1, read on the forward strand.
GCACATCAGGAATTCTTTTCATATCTTTGATACCACGATGCAGATCGGCCAGTTTAATACGTTCCCGATCCAGTGTCAGTTTTTCCTTTTTGGTCAGGTTTGTATCATAACCCGACGATTTATCTTTTTCAAGTTTCTGTAAATGGCGAATGCTCTTCTTGATCGTTGAAAAATTGGTCAGGGTTCCACCCAGCCAGCGTTCGACGACATAGAACATCCCGGCACGATCAGCCTCTTTTTGAACGATGTCTTTGGCCTGTTTCTTCGTACCGACAAACAGAACATCACCGCCTTTACGCACCGTTTCACGGATAAAGCGGGTAGCTTCATCAAGACATTCCAGTGTTTTTTGCAGATCAATAATGTGAATCCCGTTTTTAGACATATAAATGTATTTCTTCATTTTGGGATTCCATTTACGGGTCAAATGACCAAAATGGGCGCCTGCTTTCCAGAGTTGTTCGAATGTTACATTGCTCATAAAATCTATCTCTCTTCTGTTAACGTTTGGAGAACTGGTATGCCCGACGTGCACCGGCCAGACCGTATTTCTTCCGTTCCACAACCCGGGCATCTCTAGTCAGAAAACCGGCGGGTTTCAGCTTTTTACGCAACTCGGGATCGTATTTTTCCAGAGCCCGTGCGATTGCCAGGCGGATAGCCCCGGCCTGACCGGCTAACCCACCGCCCTTGACATTGACACGAATATCAAACTGCCCGGTGACTTCACATAGATCCAGGGGCTGTCTGATAATCTGTTTCAGATTCTCGCGACCAAAATAATTGTCAAGATCGCGTTTATTAACGGTAAAACTGCCTTTGCCAGCGGTCATGCGCAAACGGGCAACGGCGCGTTTCCGACGACCGAGAGAAACATATTCTAATTTCGGCATCTTTTAACTATCCTTTTAATTCAATTTTTTCGGGTTTCTGGGCCTGATGCGGATGCTCCGGACCGCTGTAAACTTTCAGTTTGCGAAACAGTTTCCGCCCTAAGGTATTGCGGGGAAGCATTCCTTTCACTGCCCGGCTGATGATCTCTTCGGGATGTTTTTCCATGGCCTCTTTATAACTTTCAAAGCGGCCACCACCCATATAGCCGGAATGGGTAAAGTACTTCTTCGAATCGGCTTTACGACCGGAAATTCTGATTTTTTCGGCATTGACAACCACGACAAAATCACCGGTATCCATATGCGGCGAATAATAGGGTTTATTCTTTCCTCTCAGAATCGATGCCACCTGGCTCGCGAGGCGTCCGAGCACCTTGCCTTCGGCATCCACCACATACCATTTCTGATTAATTTCATTAAGCTTCGGATAATATGTCTTGTACATTCTTTCTCTCATACCTACAGTTAAAACAGCGGGTAAACTTACAATCCGGCAATTTCATAATCAAGAATTTTTTAGTATCAAAATCCCTCTTTAAAAGGTGATGTAATGACCCTTGGCATATAGTCCTTTCACACGCCCGTTAAACTCATTCCCGATAAAGGGCGAATTGAAGGATTTCGAGTAGATGTTCTGACGACCAAAGACCCACCATTCCCTGGTATTGATAATTGTCAGATTAGCCACCTCTCCAACCTTTAATGGCGGCAGATGCAGATTCATCACCTTCGCTGGTTTGATCGTCAGAAGTTTTATCAATTCCATCAGAGTCAGTTTCCCCGTGTGAACAAGATGGGTCATGGCCAGACTGAAGGCAGTTTCAAGACCTATCATTCCGAAGGATGCCAGATCCAGGGACGTCTCCTTGGTATCAATTACATGGGGTGCATGATCGGTGACAATGGCATCGATCGTCCCGTCTTTCAGACCTTCGATAATTGCCTGGCGATCTTTTTCCGTCCGTAACGGCGGGGCAACTTTTCCGTTGGCATCGAAGCTGCGCATATACTCGTCGGTCAGTGAAAAATGATGGGGAGTTGCCTCTGCTGTCACGGCAATACCTTTCGCCTTGGCCCGACGAATCAGCTCCACCGACCCGGCAGTGGACACATGAGGAATGTGAATTCTACCGTTGACAAATTCCGCAATGATCAGATCCCGGGCAATCATTATCTCTTCCGCAATCGGCGGATTTCCTGGAATGCCAAGTTGAGTCGAAACCCGTCCCTCATTCATCAAACCGTCAGCTTTCAGGCTGGGATCTTCGGCATGGTTGATAACCGGACGACCGGTTATCTTGGAATACTCCAGTGCATTCCGCATCATCTGCCCATTAACTACCGGTGACCCGTCATCGGAGAAGGCTACGGCGCCCGCATCGGCCAGCTCCGCCATTTCGGTCAGTTCCTCCCCCTTGCGGTCTTTGCTGATGGCTGCAATCGGGTATACATTCACCAGCTCATCTTCCGATTTTTCGAAAATAAAGCGAACCGTCTCCCGGTTATCAATGGCCGGCTTAGTATTCGGCATACAGCAAACCTGAGTAAAACCACCTGCCAGGGCGGCCCGGCAACCAGTCTCGATCGTTTCACTGTTTTCATAACCGGGTTCACGAAAATGAACATGCAGGTCAATAAATCCGGGAGTGATGTGAAATCCCTTGAGATTGACAACCTCTTTACTTTCGCTTTCGGGAATAGCTTTTTTAATCTTTTTTATCTTACCATTCTCAACCAGTAGGTCTGCTTCAATAATCCGGTCATTGAAAGGATCGACTATCTGAGCGCCCTTAAATAAAATCGCTGTCTTGATTGCTTTTTTCTCCATACTTATCTCCTCACCTTCCCCCGGCTAATAAATACAGGATTGACATTCTGACCGCCACACCGTTCAGCACCTGATGCAGAATAATCGAATGTTCGCTGTCGGCCATATCGGTATCGATCTCCACGCCCCGGTTAATCGGTCCGGGATGCATGATTGTAATCGGTCGTTTCAATTTACTCAGACGCTGCTGCGTGACGCCATAAACATTCCGGTATTCACGCATTGATGGAATGAGTCCTTTCCCCTGGCGTTCTCTCTGAATGCGCAGAACATTGATCACATCGGCAAAAGCCAGCGCTTCATCGAGATCGTAGGTCACTTTAACACCCAAGGACTCCACGTCATAAGGCATAAACGTCGGCGGTCCGCAGAGCAGAACATTGGCGCCCATCGTCTTTAGTCCGTATATATTTGACAGCGCCACGCGGCTGTGGCGAATATCGCCAATGATGGCCACATTGAGACCTTCAATGCTTCCCAGTTTTTCTTTCATGGACATTATATCCAGCAAAGCCTGGGTCGGGTGCTCATGAGTACCGTCGCCGGCATTGATTACTACGGCATCTACAAACCTGGACAGCAGTTTCACCGAACCCGGCGTCGGGTGACGCATTACCACCACATCCATTTTCATGGCAAACAGATTCTGAATAGTATCACGCAGGCTTTCTCCCTTGGCCAGACTGCTGCCGGATGCGGAAAAATTCACTGTGTCGGCAGACAGTCTTTTCTCGGCCAACTCAAAGGATATCCGCGTGCGGGTTGAATTTTCGAAAAAAAGATTTGCGACTGTAACGCCTTTGAGAGTGGGCACCTTTTTAATCGGGCGATCCAGAACCTCCCGAAAGGAGAATGCCGTATCCAGGATTGTATTAATATCTTCCCTGGAAACATTTTCAAGCCCCAGTAAATGTTTGATTCTCAGATTCATTCCGTTACCTCCACCAGCAATATTTCATCCCGGCCGTCAAACTCTTTCATGTGCACTTTGACTTCCTCATTGCGGGCAGTGGGAACGCTCTTACCGATGTAATCGGCCTTGATGGGCAGTTCCCGGTGGCCGCGGTCAATTAAAACCGCCAGCTGAATCGCCGAGGGTCTGCCAAAATCCATCAGTGCATCCATGGCCGCCCGGATGGTTCGTCCGGTATAAATAACGTCATCCACCAACACCAGAATTTTATCATCCACATCAAAAGGGATTTCGGTTATTTCCGTTGCAGGCAACTGTTTTTTCATCCGGTAATCATCGCGATACATCACCGTATCAAGCACACCCACCGGAATCGGTTTTCCCTCGACTTCCTCAATCTTTTTGGCAATCCGTTTTGCCAGAAACTCACCCCTGGTCCGAATTCCGATAATAGCTACATCGTCAATGCCCTTACAGCGCTCAATAATCTCATGGGCCAGCCGGGTAATCGTACGCCTTAATGCCGTCTCATCCATCAACTGTGAACGTGTTTTGAAATTCATGTCATCTCCCTATAAAAAAACCGCCGGCTTTCCAGCGGATTTCTTCTTTTTCTTATGCCCTTTCCAACTCACGGGTTAGGATTAAAAGGCTCCTTATTTTAGTTAGGCAAATTTAGATCACGATGACGTAAATGTCCAGAGAATATTAATACGATTTCAATTTACATAGATCATTTTTTGTAATTGTAAAGCAGTGTATATGACACCCCTATCCGTAGGCCACTCCACCCCAAAGTAGCATCTTCATCCTCATCAAGTCGTAATGTTGCTTTTTTATGTCCTTTGAGGTGAACACTTTTCGGTGGATAAATCAGATAGCCCAAACTGAACTTAAGAAAATTAATTCCGATGGGAATATTCAGGGCTACATCAGGCTGAAAACCAAAGGACACCGATTCAAAGCGATAAGTTTCTTCTTCCATATGTTCCTCATTTCCGGATCGTTCTGTCATCGTCAGATGAGACTGTAATACTAAGGCATTAATATCGATAGAAATGTGCATTTTCCCAATGCTGGATACAGTTGTTTCATTGGTAAGTCCGGCATATGTTGCAGTGACAGTCTGATCGAAACCGATAGTTCCAGAATAATCACCATAATTCGCCCGGCTACCTGTTGAATTGAATCCGGCGGTAATCCCCCAGAAAATCGGTAAACCATCCGGTTTTTTAATACCATATAGCAATCCGACAGAATATCCAAAATAGGGCGGAAATGAAGTAATAGTCTTGACTGAAATATCGTGATAAGAAAAATATTGAACATAGTCACGCTGGATCTTCTTCATATCATTCATTTCAAAACTATCATACCCGATTTTGAAACGTAATCCAACCATCGGTTCTGAGAATATTTTTGTACCATGTATAATTATCAGAAGCAGGAAAACTACTATTTCACGGAATCTGTATTTTTTCAAAATAACCCCATTTTGAAAAAAGGACTGAGTTACTAAAATAAAACTGATCAAGTGAATACAGACAGAGTTGTACTGTTTTAATCAGTTGCTGCTGTTGAAGATTATAAATGTAATAATGATTTCCGGATTGTCCACCAACGCAAGCGGTGATAGAATCATAGGTCGGATATAATAGACTTTTACCGGTATAGAATTCCGAAATCACCGAGAGATCATTCGACTGAAGCAACTGAAGATAATTTCCGGAAGTTCTGACAATTTTTTCTCCATCTTCAATAAAACAACAATAGTCAGGATCTAATTTGCCAATCTGTTGGGCGCTGGAATCGGCAAATTTCCAAAATATACCCGATTCAAAAATACCATAGGAGCCATTTTGCGACGCTTTTACAAATCGTTCTACCGGTCCGACATGTTTAATTTCTCCAATGGTTTTTTGTTCACTAAAATCATACCCATAATAAGCAATTGGGAAATAACTATAATTCCAACCGCTGAAAAAAACCCGCCCGGCACCGCCAGCAACAAGTTCTTTAATACGAGTTACAGAGCTGTTAATATCCTGATAAACATTAATGTATGACAGCGTATCAAAGGTTACAGGATCCAGCTGGTAGATGCCGCGACCTCCGATACAATACGCATAGGATAAATCCGGAGCAACCGTAAAACTCATATTGGTAACACAATCTAATTCCTGAAAAGTGTTCGCATCAAGATGATAGGACCACCCATCTGTGTGAATCAGATAATAAGAATTGCTCGTCTGTGAAAAAAGCACCGATCTCATCTCCGGACATCGTTCACCAAGATAAAACGTTGTACTTGGTGAAATGAGCTGTCGACCATCGGATTCCCCAAAAACAACTCTGTACCGAACGGCGTTTCCAAAACCAATGTCCTGAATAATACAGATTGTATCCTCAATAATATTTTGAGTGACAATGGTATGAAAATCAAGATACTTATCATCCTGGCCAATCACACCAAATGGGGGATCAGTCGCGTATTGTATTTGATAATTATAAAAATTATTATATAGCTGTGGTTTTTTCCACTGAAGTTTAATTCCGGTAGTATTCACATAATCCATACTGACAATCACCGGAGCATCAACGGATATTTCTTTAATTGAATTTCTTTCTACAGTTTCGTTGCCGGCTGTAAGAATCAAATAATAACCACGCTGCCCACCTACAAAACTGGAATCAATCCAGAAGCCAGGATCGTAAGACGAAAAAGTGGCCCGGCGACGATTGCCTTGTGTTTGTGTGACATCATAAATGCTGATACTCTGAAAATTGGCATAATTATACGGTGACCATGTAACACGTACTCGCCCGTCGTAGACCTCAACTTTCTGTATCTGCGGAGTTACTGAGGGTACACTATTGTGGATTTCCATTTTCCATTCAACATAATAAATCATATACTCTTTGTTCATTTTATCAGCCAGACTGCCAGTATTGGTATGTGTTCGCATCTCCAATCGCATCTGATGAATACCATCATTTACTGAGCGGGTATTAAACAAAATACTGTCGGGATTTTTGGTACTTAATATTTTATCTCCATCGACGTAAAGATCAATTGCCAGTAATTCATGGCTTTTTGTATCAATTTCATAGAGTAATTTCACATTTCCCCAGGCTTTCAGTAATTCACCGCCATTCTTTATTGTCAAGACGATATCGACTTGCGGTTCAGGAATTTCTTTGAAATACGATCCTTTTGGGGAATAGACAATATCGTTGCAACCAATTAATAAAACCAGAATAACCAAGCATAATATAGATATTAATTCCCGCATCACCATCTGAGTCACTGACTGCGAAATCTTCCATTTTTATTCTAAAAAGTCAATGATAAAATCTGAAAGGTTCAATTTATTTATTTCACCATTTCTCTTTAAATCATGACATCCAAAAAAAAATTATATCTAATCATCATCCCATGAATATCACAATGAAACAAAATAAGTAAGAGGTAAAAGGATAATACCATGATCAAAAACTACCTAAAAATTGCCTGGCGAAGCATTTTCCGTTATAAAATTTATTCGTTTCTTCAATTTTCAGGCCCCGAAACTGATGTTTGAATACGAGCAGAAAAAGTTTAACGAACGGCGGGTTTTCCTGGCCGACTCAACCGTATTCGACGTTTTCGATTACGAATTTATCCAGGGCAATCCTGATGGCGCTCTTGATCGGCCGTTTACTATTATCATTACCGAAAGCATGGCCAATAAATATTTCGGAGATGAGAATCCCATGGGCAAAGAACTGGTGGTCGAAACCCAGGGTCGTTTTGAAGTTACCGGAGTCATCAAAGACCTGCCGCCGGAATCTCATTTTATCTTTGATTTTCTCGGCTCGATTACGTCAATTCCCCAAATCTTCGGCGGCCAGTACCCACAGACCTGGATATGGAACCCCTGCTGGACTTATGTATTACTGGAAAAAGGCGTCAAACCGGAGCAACTGGCCGAACGTTTTCCCGAATTCCATCAAAGCCACTACTTCGATTTCCCCAACCAGAATATCACTCTGCATATGCAGAAACTGACTGATATTCATCTCCATTCAAACCTGGTTTACGAAATCAATCAGAACAGCAATATCACCTAT
>QNCV01000069.1 GCA_003645845.1 Fidelibacterota bacterium
CCGGCAGATTGAATCGGGCACCATCGTGGTAATCTTCCCTGACCGGGGAGAAAAATATCTCAGTACAAGCCTGTTTCAATACTAATTTTTAATTTTTAATTGAAACCTGTTTACCACTTCTCGTCGTGCTTTGGCCAGAGTTCGTCGACCATTCGCCTGGCGCCATTGATATTAAACAGCGGCAACATATCGTAGGGCATCCAGGGATTGGTCAGGGGGTGAGCTTTCGTATTTGCCGGTTTCGGGATTCTCCCACCTGATATTTTTCACAATATTGATTCATCCCGGTTTTCTTTCTCTTGTGTCTCTTATTCTAACTTAGCAATTTTCCATTTCCAAGTGAATCAAAACACAATACTTCACGCCAAATCTGGCTGGCTGTTAATCGGACCTTAGAGGGGATAGAGGAATACACACGGATTAAATTGAAAATTGCGCATCTGAGATATGGCTGAATTCAAACTGACTTTACTGCCTGTCCGGCAACTGCCTGACCTCTCTGCGTGCAACGCACAGGAATATGATACTAAGAGATAATTCTCTATAATTCCGTCAAAATATGCACGGTTTGAAGTCATTTGAAAAAACATTATGTTCTGTGCCGGAATTTAGGTAACGAGACTTTTCTTGCATCTCCAGCAGTGAACGGTTAAATTTACTTCACGTCTTCGGGGCAGGGTGTAAGTCCTGACCGGCGGTGAAAGTCCGCGAGTCCCGGTTTTGGGGACTGATCCTGTGGAAATCAGGAACCGACGGTAAGAGTCCGGATGGAAGAAGATTGAACAAAGTCCCGAGCGTTCGGGTTTTTTTATGGATAAACACGAAAAATGGATGCAACAGGTTCTTGAACTTGCCGAAAAGGGGCGGGGCAATACCAGCCCGAATCCTATGGTCGGTGCGGTTATCGTTAAAGATGATAAAATCATTGGCAAGTCCTACCATCGGAAATTCGGTGCGGCTCATGCCGAAAGGGGTGCAATCGGGCAGGCGGGAGAATCAGCCCGGGGAGCGACGCTTTATGTGAATCTGGAACCCTGTAGTCATGAGGGAAAAACACCTCCCTGTGTGGATCAGATTATCAAAGCCGGCATTAGCGAAGTGTATATAGGGATGATTGATCCTAATCCCCGTGTCAATGGCCGAGGGGTTCAAAAGCTGCGGGAAGCAGGAATAAACGTTCATATCGGACTACTGGAAAAGGAAGCCCGGCAGCTGAATCGCGGATTTATTCAGTATATGAGTAAAAACAGACCCTGGATTACCCTGAAAATGGCGCAGACGGCGGACGGGTACATTGCCGATGTTTCCGGCAAGAGTCAATGGATTACTTCGTCGGAAGCCAGAGAATATGTGATGCACCAGCGTAAAATTCACGACGGAATTATGGTTGGTATGGGTACGGTATTTAAAGATGATCCGGGACTACTTCCGGCGAATCTTGACGGTTTCGTTCCCTACCGGATTGTGCTTGATGATTCGCTACGGATTCCCTATCGGTTAAAGTTGGTATCCGATGAATTTCGGCATCGGACAGTCGTTGTGACGGCTTCGAATAAAAAGGATCAGAAGATTAAACAGCTGACCGGGTTGGGCATTCGAATTGTTCATACTGTTGGCGATTCTTTCGGATGGATTGATTTGACAGCAGCGATGAAGCAATTATCTGAAGTCGGGATTACATCAATCTACTGTGAAGGCGGTAGCCAACTGGCGGGTTCATTGATCCAACTGGGAATGGTGGATGAAATTCAGCTGTTTATTGCTCCCAAGGTTCTCGGTGAAGGAATATCGACGTTCAGCGGGTTTATGAAGTCTTTGGACAGCGCAATTCCTTTACATTGGAAAGAGATAAAGCAGCTGGGACCGGATATATTATTGCGTGGAGAATTGGCCTGATGTTCACCGGATTAATAGAAGAACTCGGAACTGTCCGAAGGGTTCAGCGGAATCCGGAAGGACGGTTATTTTATATTCAGGCAAAAAAAGTGCTGAATCAATTGGCCATAGGAGATAGCGTTGCCATTGATGGGACATGTTTAACTGTGGTGAGTATCGGCAATGACGGTTTTTCGGCTCAGGCGGTTCAGGAAACCATTGAGCGTTCCACATTGAAATATTTCATGACCGGTACAATTGTTAACCTGGAACGTGCGATGTCGGCCGACGGCCGCTTTGGCGGGCATTTTGTTCAGGGACATGTAGATGGTATTGGCGTAATCAGTTCTGTTTCAAAAAGCGGAGAGGCCGGGACTATCTCTGTTGAATTGAATTCGGAACTGATTAAATATGTCGTCGGCAAAGGTTCGATTGCAATCAATGGTATCAGTCTTACGGTTGCCTCCATAGCGGGTCATCTGATAACCGTTGCGGTTATTCCAGTGACAATGCGAGAAACAAATTTGCACCTGAAGCAAAAGGGCGACTATGTTAATATCGAAGTTGACCTTTTGGCGAAATACATTGAACGTTTTATGGATGGATATTCGTCCCACAATGAAGGAATTATTGGAAAAATTAAGCGGTGGGGCTATGATAAAAAACAGGAACAATTATGAAATTTAATACAGTTGAAGAAGCGGTTTCGGATTTTAAACAGGGCAAATTTGTCATCGTTGTAGATGATGAACACCGCGAGAATGAGGGCGATTTTATCATTGCGGCGGAGAAGATTACACCGGAAGCGGTGAATTTTATGGCAACGCATGCCAAGGGGCTTATGTGTGTGGGACTTACGGAGAAGAGAGCGAAAGAATTACGTCTTGATCCGATGGTCTCTGATAATACGGCTTTACATAACACGTACTTTACGGTTAGTGTTGATTATAAAAAAGGAACAACGACCGGTATTTCCGCCAATGATCGGGCGGCGACGATTAAGGCTTTGGCAGATCCGGATACGAATCCTGATGATTTGGGACGACCCGGGCATATTTTCCCAATTATCGCCCGGTCCGGTGGAGTTCTGCGGCGGACGGGGCATACAGAGGCATCGGTTGATTTAGCCACGATTGCCGGTTTGAAACCGGTGAGCGTAATGTGTGAAATCATGGATGAAAATGGTGAAATGGCCCGGGGAGAAGTGCTTTATCAGATTGCCCGGAAATTTGGCATAAAATTAATTACCGTTGAAGAGTTGATCGAATACCGGCGGAAACATGAACGGTATATTGAACGAATCAGTGAAGCGGAACTGCCGACCAAGGTTGGAAAATTCAAAATCATTGTATATGTTGATCATCTGACGGAAAAAGAGCATGTTGCGCTGGTTATGGGCGATATTTCCGGAAGTGAACCGGTGATGGTCAGGGTTCACTCCGAATGTCTTACCGGCGATGTTTTTGGGTCCTTACGCTGCGATTGTGGAGATCAGCTGGATCGTGCGATGCGGATGATTGCTGAACAGGGGCGTGGTGCTCTTCTTTATCTCCGACAAGAGGGACGGGGGATCGGCTTAAAACATAAGATCAATGCCTATAAATTGCAGGAACAGGGTATGGATACAGTTGAAGCAAATGTTCAACTTGGTTTTTCACCCGATCTCAGAGATTACGGAATGGGTGCTCAGATGCTTGCTGATCTTGGAATTAAAAAGATGAAATTATTGACGAATAACCCGAAAAAAATCATCGGGTTACAGGGATATGGACTGGAAATTGTCGATCGAATTCCCATTGAAATTCAGCCTAATCCTTTAAATGAAAAATATTTAAAAACAAAACGAGATAAGATGGGTCATTTAATCCTGAATAACAAAAAATAGGTGCATTATGGTAAAAGTAATCGAAGGTGTTTTGTCAGCGGAGAAAATGAAAGCGGCCCTTGTGGTCAGTCGTTTCAATGATTTGGTGACAAAAGAGCTTATGGAAGGTGCGATTGATTGTCTTAAACGGCATGGCGCCGATGAAAGTGATATTCATGTCTATTGGGTGCCGGGCGCCATGGAGATACCCCGGATTGCAAAAGCAGTGGCCGAGACCAAAAAGTATGACGGTGTGATCTGTCTTGGGGCGGTTATTCGGGGGGCTACTCCTCATTTTGATGTCGTTGCTGCAGAATCCTCAAAAGGTGTAGCCCGATTGTCGATGGAATTGGATATTCCGGTTATTTATGGTATTTTAACAACCGATTCCATTGAACAGGCGCTGGAGCGTGCCGGTACGAAATCGGGAAACAAAGGCTGGGATGCGGCATTAAGTATGATTGAAATGGCAAACATAATTCGGGTGATTAAAAAATAGTGGGACGTAAACCGATACGGCTGGCTGTCCTGGTTCTGATAATTGTCGGAGGTTTACATGCTCAGGCCGTGGTGGGTGAATGGGACAGTTATACATCCGTTCTGGATGTCGTGGATGTACTGAATATCGACAATTCAATTTACGCCGCCACCAGCGGTGGATTGGTGAAATACGATGATATTTCCGGCCAATTTGAGATATATACGATCCGTAACGGTCTGTCCCGAAATGATATTCGGTGCATGGCACAGGATAAGTATGGCCGGATTTGGTTGGGAATGAGCAGCCCGAACGGGGAAATCAATATTTGGAATCCCGAAACCGAATCCGTGGAAAAAATCTTTACATCCTTCGATTTCGGGGATGAACTAACCAGTATTCAATCGATTGTGTTTTACCGTAATAAAGCGTTCGTAGCCTATCAGTTCAATGTAGATTGGGGAATTGCCGGTTTCAAAATCATCGATAATGAATATCGCTATCAGGACCGCTTTGAAGCCTTTCCGGAAAATGTCTCGGAGATTAATTCGCTCAAAATAATCGGGGATACACTGTGGGTTGCCACAAGTACCGGTCTGCTTTTTGCCGATTTGAACCAGCCGGATTTAAAGCCGGAATCGGCCTGGAGAAGCGTGGAAGTTGGAGAAACCGGAAGTGTTGCCGCTGTGGTTTCTTATCAGGGAGAAACGCTTTTTTGTCTCGGGAGGAATTTGTATAAAATAGAAAACGAATCTTCGGTGAATACCGGCGTAGTTAATTCAAAGGAGATTTACGATTTAATATTTGATCGTAATGATGTTCTTTACGCATTGACATCATCGGGTATTGATCGCTATAATTCTGATTCATGGTCACGAATAGTCAGTGTGTCGGCAAGCTCTGTTATTTTTGATGAAGATAATGAAATGTGGGGAGGAACCCATACCCGATGTTTATGGAAAATTGAAAATGATCGTATTCAATATCTGATTCCCAATACGATTCTGGATAATGTTTACACCGCCTTGTGGGTAAATAACGACGGCTCACTGATGGCCGGAACGCGAGAAGGATTCAGTCTTTTGACAGATGACGGTTGGTATAATATCCGCGGCCATGCAACCTGGGGGGACAGGATTTATGGAATGGCAAACCGAAATTGGAACCGCTATGTAGCCGATACCATAGCATACAGCTTAAGCTCTGAGGGCCGTATCTACAATCTTGTACGGAACGATCAAGATACATATTTTGCGCCGTTGTATGATTCGTGGCAAAGATTTTTAAATCCCGGCGGCCTTCTGGAATTTAACCTAAACAATCTTAGTGAATATATAGTTTATGATACAACCGATGGTAAACTCGCTGCCTCGGAAGGCAAGGGAGGTTCTTCCTTTTATCTGGTAATTGCATATGTAGCAATCGATAGTGATCAGAATTTATGGATAGCCAATAATAATGCTCAAAATGACAGTTCAATTGCAGTTCTTACTAATGATAAACGTTGGGTTCATTTTGGGATTGAGGAATCAAAGGGATATCTGAATTATCATACAACTTCAATACAATTTGATAATCAAGGCCGTGTTTGGTTTTCAACAGAAGTGCACGCCGGTGAAACACCCGCACCTTCCGCAGGGGGGATTATCGTATTAGATTACAACGGAACACTCTTTGACAAAGATGATGATGAATGGTACCGGATCGCCACATCCGACGGCCTGGCAAACAATGCCGTTTATTCCATTGCCTTTGATAAAAATGATGAACTCTGGATAATGACCGCCGACGGTATTCAGCGGGCGATTGTGTCGTCAAATTTCCCAAATAGATATTTCAGTCAGATTGATGATGCTGTCCTGACCAGTATACCTTTTGCAAAGGAGTGTCGGATTAAGGTGGATGCCTTGAATAATAAATGGATCACCACAGTCGGGTATGGGGTTAAAGTTTATACATATAACGGCATATGGCTGAACGATGTGGAAGGATTTACAACGGACAATTCCGATTTGTTAAGCAATACCGTTCTGGATATTGCCTTTAATAACGAAGAGGGGCTTGTATATATGGCAACAACAAAAGGAATCTCAGTGTACAAATCCCCCTATGCAGTCTATGGCTCCGAATATAAAAAATTGAAGATTTTTCCGTCACCCTATGAAATTCCCTCTCCGCGTCCGATGGTTATCGATGGTTTGCTTCAGGAATCTGACGTGAAAATATTAACCCTGGACGGAACGTTTATTCGTCATTTATCCTATCTGGATGGAGGTGTTGTCGGTCAACAGGCCTTTTGGGATGGAAAAGATCATCGCGGGCGATATGTTAGCAGCGGTGTCTATCTCTGTATGGTATACACGAAAGAGGGTGATACGAGCGTCGGTAAAATTGCCATTATTCGAAAATAAAAACTATCTTGATGAAATCTATATACAGGCTGTTGTTGGTTATTTTGTTCTCTTTGACGGGCTTGGTTGCCGAGGAGAGAATCTATTTTGATATTAAAACCGATATAAAGGATAAGATAAAATTGTTACCAATAGAGCTGGGGACAATTTTCATGTTTTCCCAGTCTGATTGGGGTGGTGTGCTTGAGATTGGTGAGGATTACGGTCTTTATTTGCGTAATTATCAACGCAAAAAGACAAGTAGTGCCATTTATTTGAAAATGGTAGTGGAGTTGCGAAGCCCCGGCGGTTGGAAAGCCGGGAAAGTTTTACGCAGTCAGGAATTACGTCTGAAAATCAAAAGAGAAAACACAAATTCATCTTTGACTGATTTTTATAATTTCATTAAGTCCGGTTTTAGTTTATCAGACGATACGCTACACTATGAAACCCTGATTGTCGCAAAAGTGATTGAAGATACTGCCTATAAACTTTATAAGTCCCATAAAGAAAATAAATCTACGGTCAGCAGAATTCCTTATGTGCATATATAATGTATTGTAATTTCAAGGTGTTTGTAATAGCTTTACTGTGTTAAATCGGGACTTAACTATGTGGCAGCGAATATTATATTTCCTTTATATATTTCTTTTACCCGGCATTGTTTTTTCATCGGCAGATCTATCGGAAGAGAATGGTTATCTGAGAAATCTTCGGGCAATTGAAAATAGTGTTCTCTACAGTGACAATTATGCGTCGGGTATCTATATATATCGGAACGGACAAAGTCGTCTGCTGGTCACTTCACGGGGTGCGGGATATTACTATTCAGTCAGTCCCGATGAAAAACTGGTGGCATACAAAGTCATCGATGATAATGGTCGTCAAAGGCCGGCATTAGTCGATATCAGTTCGGGAATTGTTACCTATTTAGGCGATTTTTCTGATAAATATGGTCAGCCGACATTTTTCAATGACAATCGGATTTCTTATACCCGGGATACAAAATTGATTCTTTCCGATGGCCGGGAGTTCGAACTGGGTGTGTATTCCAATATTGCTCCCGTTTCGCCGGACGGTCATTATGTCTGTTACAATGATAACAATGATCAATTATGGTTGTTGAATCTGGATAATCAAAACAGGAAAATGATCAGTGACAAGCAGGGGGGATATTATTATCCCCAATGGAATAATAATTCGCGATATGTTTTGTTTTCGGGTTTTGACAGCAAGATTTATATCTATGATTTAATGAGTGATTCCGTTAAAGAAATTGCGAAGGGACATGAACCGCGATGGTCGCAAAACGGGAAACAGGTCATTTTTTATCGGAAAGAAATTGAGAAATTTGAATTGATCAATTGTGATCTATATATCATTCAGAGAGATGGACAAAATTTGCGAAAAATTACCAAAACCCCAGATCAATTTGAGATTGATCCGGTATTTTTAGAAAATGATCAGCAGATTATGTATCACAATCTCGGTTCCCGGGAAATCATAGTTGCCAATCTGAACGCCACAAAAAGTTCTGTCTCTGACAGGCAGGTTGTTAAAGTAAGTATTGCTAATAAAACTGAATTGCCTGCCGGTATTTTACGTCCTCAGCAGCTGAAAAGTGAATCTGAAGCCTTGGAGGTCCCTTATCTTCATCAGGTTTACGATGTTCCGGATTGGTTCTGGGGTTATTATGCCTGTGCCCCGACAACTGCCGCTATGCTTTTGGCTTATCATCACATTCTTCCAAAATGGGAGACTCATTGTTCCAGCCCATATTCACACACCAGCTATTGGGGTCGTTATATTTGCGAACGGTATTATTATCGGGAGCAGGACTATAAATATTCATCGTCTCCAAACGGTCACACTGCCGGCAAAGGGGGATACGGATATATGTGGGGAACCGGGGGAAGCCCAAATTCCCGGATGGCTGATTATTACAAAAAACACGGTCTTGGAGCTACTCAAACATGGTCGACAAACTGGGCTCAGGCTGTGAATAATATCAATAACGGAAATCCCTATACAATGTGTGTCTGGCTGACCGGCTCAGGACATCTGGTATTAGCCAAAGGTATTGTCGGGGGAAAGAAAACTTTAATATTTAACGATCCCTACGGCAATAAGAATACGGCCGGATATCCATCTTATGATGGCGCCGGCGCCTGTTATGACTGGCCCGGATATAATGAGGGAAATGTTAATCTTGCACTGGCGGGAACTGGAATCCCGTGGTGCATTGCAACGACTTTTTCCGGGATATCTCAATCGGATAGTGTGATTGATGATCTGGATTTTGAAAAGGGTTTCTATTTGAATAACGAAGCGCCGTCTTCGATGGCAAAATGGAAAGATAAAAAAAGCGGATATAACGGCCACTATTGGTATTGTGACAGCCGGCAGAGTACGGAAACCGATACCTGTTTTGCCGAATGGATACCCGAACCGCCAAGCCAGGGTTGGTATAGTGTTTTTGTCTATATTCCCGCCGGTGAAAATGCCACAACGAAGGCTGTTTATAAAATTCATCATGCTACCGGATCAGATACCGTTAAAATTAATCAGAGCAATTATTCGGATGAGTGGGTGTTTCTGGGAAGTTATATTTTTGCGCCGGGTGGTAAATCGTCCATTCATCTCGGTGATGCTTGTGGAGAGACAGGCAAAATAGTACTGTTTGATGCAATAAAATTTCGATATGAAAAGCCAGTCAGTTTGGATTTTACAGCAAATATTACTTCGGGTGAGGCGCCATTAACAGTTCAATTTTCAAATGTATCGGAATATTTGCCGGAAAATTGTCGGCTATTATGGAATTTCGGTGATGGTGATTTCAGCTCTTTTCCAAATCCGGAACATATTTATAGAAAAGCCGGAGATTACGATATCCGGTTAACGATTAATTATCCGGATACAGTTCAATCTGTGATAAAGAACGGATTTATTCATGTCGATTCAGCATTTGCAGGGGATTTTAGTCTGATTGTACCCGAGAATAATAGTATTTTGAGAACTACTACACCACTGTTTTATTGGCTCCCGATCATGTTGGGGAGTAATGATCTGAAATTGTTTCAAAGTACTTCGGATTTAACCGCTTTTCCGGAAGTTGCTGCTGCCGGTAATTACCAATTATTTATAAATACCAATTCTGATTTCAGTTCTATTTTACCGATTGAAGCGGATACGAATTGTTATCGTCCGGAGGACCCATTCAATGAAAATCAGGAGTATTTCTGGCAAGTAATGTACATCGCTGAACCGGGTGATACCGCTCGATCGGCAATCTGGTCATTCAGTATTGACACTGAAAATAGCC
>QNCV01000070.1 GCA_003645845.1 Fidelibacterota bacterium
AGGTAAGAATTATCGATGGATTTACTCTCTTCGATTTCATTCAGAAGAGTGAGATTTGATTTAAACCAGTTTTCGATATAATAATTAAGCAGGTTGTTGAGAATAATTGAGCTGGCGGTTGAATTTCTGATCGTGTTGGCAAGGGTCTGCGATATGTGGGTCATGTTATCGATGACGGTTTTACGGCGGCTGAAATAATCAAAAACGGCGGATACGCTCAGAATCAGAAAAAGCAGGATAAATACCAGGACAAGCGTCTTGGTTGAGATCGTATTCTTATAACGTGTCAGCTGTTTTCGCAAGTGTTTCCTCGTATTATCAACCGGTTTAAATTTAGAGGAGAGCGTCACAATATTAAAGGTAAATCTCCATAAAAGCAAAACCGGATAGCGAGGAGAAGCAGGCTATCCGGACAAGTCGCAAAAGGAGACTTTTTCTGCTAAATTCAGTCCCAGGGCTCGGGTTGGATCAATAGAACAGCCAGCGCTCCGTAAATTCCCGAAAGGGCAACAATCAGTAAATCAAACCAGTTCTCTTTCAGGTTTTCTTTATAGACCGTTTTTTTAATAATGATTGTAGCGCCCAAGGCGATCAGAATACCAATCAGAGCAATCCAGCCGTTATAATGCAGGTTGAATAAGATGTAATCGGTGTTTTTATTTTGTCGTTCGACCTGGAAAGGAAAAAGGGCGGCCGCAATTTTACTGCGGGTCCATTTGCTTTTCGGTGTCCAATGAGCCGTGAATATGTCAATGGTATTATAGTTAATATCTGTGACGACACAGGTCTTTTTATGGTCGTTTGAATATTTAATAGTGCGGTAAATCGGGTCAACGAAAAACAGGAGATCCATGGTGTCGGCATCGTAACCATCTGCCGGCAGCCGAATCAATTGATAATTGTTATAGGTGATAAGATATACCTCATTGGATTGTGTTATGAGTAAACCGTAAAACTCACGCCGGGGATTTTCCTTGATGGTGATATGACGGATATTCAAATCAGTCGGAATATCGGTTTTTACACAAAAGGGTTGGCCCTTGACTTTTTTGAGATGAAAGACATGGTTGGCCTGGTCGATCACGAAATAACCCTCATCAAAAGCCTTTCGTGTGGTGGGATTGCCGGCAATGTATTTGGCAGGGAACTGAAAACCCTGATCCGTCAGAGCGCTGTTAAATATATCCGACAGGGAGTCAACGGTACTATTGGTGCGGGCGTCCAGGAATTCGATCTTATTGTCAATACGGAACAGTTCAGCGGGCATTTCAAGATGGACAAAGTCGGATTGCGATTCAAACAGAGGGTTGAGCTGGATCATCGGAGTGTGAAAATAGACGCTTCTGATTCGCGTGAACTGCGAGTTTTTCCTTATGCTGGAGATACTGACCGGAAAGTCATCGATTGAGTCCGGCAGAACTCCCCATTTATCCAGGTTATAGTAGTAATTAAAAGGCAACAGGGCTTCATAATCTTTGCGGCTGTAGGTATTTCCCTGCTTGTCCCAGTATTCGGTGTTACCATTGATTGTTTTGGTAAACAGGAAGTCCTTGATGATGGGGCTGTAATAAATCTGGGGAGGACGGTTGGGTTTATCAAAAACCATCCAGTAAAGATTGGGCAGAAAGATAGAGAGTGATATAGTTGCAAGAATTACAATTGCATAGCGTGATAATTTTGCATTCATTTGACGCTTCCTTTCCGTAAACGATAACCCGGGAACAGAATTACAACCCCGAACAGAAGTGAGACGAGGAAATAGGCTGTTAAGGAATACTGGTATTCCAAATAGCCGTGTTCCAGAAAAAGACTCTGAATAAAGGGAATGAAAAAGAGCGCATAAAGAATCCGATATTTCCAGGAAGGATCAAGCACAATGGCAGAAGTTGCCAGATAGACAGTGATACTGGCCAGCAACCACGGAAGAACCGTTATCAGAGAGCTGTAGGTGACTTCAGCCGGAAAGTAATTGGAGCCAATAATTGCCAGTCCAACCAGCAAAATCACAGCGACAAGTAAGACAATTAAAAGGCCAATGCCGGACATTAAAAGAATGGATTTGGTTTCACTATAGGGTAAATGAAATGTTAACCGGTAGCGCTTCTTGACCATTTCCGGGGTAAACTGGGCAATTGCCAGTATCACAGCAATGAATGCCGGGATGAATTTTAAAATAGAGTAATACAGAACTTTGCGCTGAATAAAGTATATCCAGACATTAATCGGATCATTCATTTTGAAATACTGCCGCAAATTCAAACCGATATAGGTCAGAAATCCAAGGGCTAGCAGAACGGCGCCAAAAACCACCCAGCGGATTTTCAGCCATTCTTTAAAAAATATCGCTTTTATCATTTTGCTTGCTCCTAATATTTTCCTGTTAAGCCGATGAAAGCATGTTCCAGATTCATGGAGATTTCGTGAAAATCGGCAAAGGAAATTCCCCTGTTTTCCAGATATTGTTTGACCTCTTTCTCGCCTTTAAATGAATAAACCGTATAGTGGTTTTTAATGTTTTCCCAGTTAGCAACGGTATCATCGATTGTCAGATCCGGCAGACGTCCTTCAACATCAAAATGATACTGATGGAAAGTCGCCAGGAATTCGCTGATTGGCATCTGCAACAGAATTTTCTGACGTCCCATAATAATGGCATCATCGATAATCTGTTCAAGATCCTGGATAATATGGGAGGTCATAAAAACGGTTTTGTTGTTTTCGCGAACATAATCAATCAGGTAATCGATAAACAACATCCGGTAGCCCGCATCCAGACCCATGGAATAATCATCGAGAATCATCAATTCCGGGTCCTGCGCCATGATGAGTCCAAGAGCGACCTGGGAGCGTTGCCCGCAGGACATGTTGGATATTTTATGATCATAGCTGACACCGAGACGATCGATCAAACCAAAGTATAGATCTCTTCTCCAGTTGGAGAAAAAGCGGCTGTAAAACCTTTCAATTTGTGCTACGGTCATGAATTCATAACAGACATGCCCCTCAAACAGAAGCCCGATCCGGGCGCGGGTCAGGGGGCTCAGATTGTGAGATTCTTCTCCCAGGACATAACAATTACCGCTTGTCGGTCTCAGGAAACCCATCAGAATATTGATTGTGGTGGTCTTACCCATTCCGTTCTTTCCGAGGATGCCGAAAATCTTGCCTTTCTGAACGGAAAAATTGAGATCCCTGTAGATCAGCTTGTTGCCGTAGCTGTGTGTCAGATTCACACATTCAATCACATTTTCCATATTAACTCTCGATTTCGTTTGTCGTTTAGTGTTTTCAACAATCTACCTTCTGCAATCGGGCAAAAGCAGTGCCATGCCGGATATTGCAGATTAGATAGCGCTCCGTTTGTAAAGAGTGCCGGTGCGGTAATTTACGATTATTTCGCAGAAAAACTCCGGGAAATATTAACATTATTGTCGAGTGATACGACAAAAATGTTGTTAAAAAACAAAATAGCCTCCGATTGATTCAAAAAATCTCGTTAGAAAAGGTTTTACCTGTGGGTTTGGCATAGTGCTTGAATCCATTAACAAAATGAGCAATGTTTTATCCAATTCGATAACTTAGGAAAATCGCCGAATGAATTTGAAAAGATGTTTGCTGTCCGCATTGTTACTGACGGGTTTGCTCTCGCTGCAGCTTTTTGGACTTGATGATTCGAAAGTTGAAGAACATGCTCTCGACAACGGATTGCGTGTCATTACCTATGAAATGCACACAGCCCCGATTATCTATTCAAGACTCACTTATAACATCGGCTCGAAATACGAGCCTTACAACCAAACCGGCATTTCCCATATTGTCGAACACATGATGTTCAAAGGTACTAAGCGTTTTCCCAAGGGTGCGATTGCCGAATTGATTTCGGCAAATGGGGGGATTTTCAATGCCTTCACTGCCAATGATATCACGGTGTATTACGAGTTGCTTCCCAAAAACAAAATTGATCTGGCGTTCGACATTGAATCCCAGCGAATGTCTAAATGTGCCTTCGACCCGAAGGAATTTGAGTCGGAAATTAAGGTCATCATGGAAGAACGCAAGCAGCGCACGGAAAATCAGGCTGCCGGGAAAAGGCGGGAAGAACTCAATACGTTGCTGTATAAAAATCATCCTTATCGCAATCCGGTAATCGGCTGGATGGAGGATATCAAAAATATTACCAGGGATCAGGCCTATGCTCATTACCGGAAATACTACACGCCCAATAACGCCACTCTGGTGCTCACCGGCGATTTTGATACCGCTGAAATTATGAGGAAGGTGGAAAAGTATTTTGGTAAAATTCCCAGTGGACCGGCACTGGCGGAACCCCGCTTTTTCGATGTTCCCCAGGAAGGCAAAAAGGCGCTTGAATTCAGGCACCCGGATATTTTAAACGAAAGCATCTCTATGTACTTTGCGGCGCCGACCCGTTTTCAGGAAGACGGTGCTGCCCTCTATGTGCTGGGCAATATTCTGTGTTCCCGCAGCGCTACTTCGCGTCTGAACAAACGTCTGGTTCGCAAAGAGAAACTGTGTAAATCCACCGGAGGCGGTCTGGGCTTCAGTAAAGACCCCCGGCCGTTTTCGATATCGGCGAACCTGCTGCCCGATGCCGATATTGCTGAAGTGGAAGCGATTATCTGGGAGGAAATCGACAGTCTGAAGCACTACCCGGTGAGTGATTACGATTTGCAGAAAATTAAAAACAGACTGGCATTCAGAGATTTGACCGATGATCGATATATCAGTGAAATTGGCGATCGGATAGGGACCTATGATAATTATGTCGGCTGGCAGAAGATTAACCGGTGGGATGACATGGTTGCCGCGGTTAGCAAGGACGACATCATGCGGGTTGCCAATAAGTATTTTGATGAAGATAATTTGGTGGTTTGTTATTCGAAACCGGATTCGACTGTTGCCGTAAAAGACAGTGAAATCAGTGCTGCCGGTGATGATGATACGGAACCCGATGACCATCCGGATGGAAATGTAACCGAGTCTGAAATTACCGTGGATGATGAGCATTCATCCAAACCGGGATTTTTGAGTAAATTATTCGGGAATCAAGATGATGTTCATGATGTTTATAAACCGCGACTCGATGAGATACCGGCGCCCAATCCGATTGCCACTATGGTTGATTCTTTCATTCTTGATAATGGTGTGCCGGTCTATATGATTGAAAGCCATGATTTTCCAACCGTAGCGATTATGGGGTTTATCGAAACCGGTCGTCTTGTAGAAAACGAGGCTCATCCGGGTATACGTCAATATGTAAGCGCTATGCTGACGAGAGGAACCACCCGACGTAGCTATGAAGATTTACTGGAAGAACGTTCGTTTACACCGTATCAGTTTGACTTCGGACAGTCCTGGAATAATATTGTTTTTACGGGCTATTCCCTGGTAAAAGATGCCGATAAAATGCTAAAAGGCAGCTACGAAATGCTTTCGGAACCCGATTTTCCGGAAGAGGAAATGGAAAAGGTCAAACCGAGATTGATATCAAGTGCCAGAAATTTCAGGAAAACCGAAACCATGAAAGCCTTTTATACAATGTTCGAACAGGTTTTTAAGGGGCATCAATACGCATTACCCTATGCCGGCCTTGAAGAAACGTACGAAAATGTTACCCGGAAAGACCTGCTTAATTTTTATAATAAATATTTCAGTCCCGATCGCCTGAAAATGGTCGTGGTGGGAGACTTCGATAAAACCTGGATTAAAGAAAAACTGAATCAGACATATGGACAGTGGCAGCATCCTTCAGGCGATGAGGACGTGCCCTTTTCCAGGATAAAACCCATCAGGGGTAAATATGTGTATGTTTTCAATAATCCGGAATACAAACAGTGTCGCATTGATATGGCATTCAACACCATAGAAGGTGGCATTAGGACAGATAATCGGGATTACGAGACCCTGAAACTTCTGGAATATATTCTTTGCGGCAGTTCCCTGACCTCCCGAATGGGCGTTGAGCTGCGGGACCGACAGGGTTTAAGCTACGGTATTAAGAGCACTCTGTGGATCCGGGACCACGGCGGTTACTGGAATATTCGCACAGAGTTGGACAAAGATAACGTTCAAAAGATGGTAGCGGGAATATTTGCAGAGATTAAAAAGGTTCAGGAAAATGGTGTTACCGACGATGAATTGAATAAAGCAAAGGCCCGCAAGATATCACAGCTCACTCTGCAGACCCGGACAGCTGACGACATTGGCGGAGTTATCTTCAATCAGCTCAGGAACAATCGGCCGCTGGATCATTTTGACAAACGCCGGGATGCTATAATGGCTGTTTCAAAAGAAGATGTGCAGCGGATGGCGAATAAGTATCTCGATGTGAATAATTACATCATTTCCGTGTCGGGAGATCTTTCGGAAAATGCGCTTGATATGTTTAAATAATGGTATTGATAATAGAAGAAATATCAATATATTAACAAGGTATGTTCTATTGAGTGATTTCAATGTATAAAGGGAAATAAATGAAGAATCTCGCATTCGGTACAGTGCTGATTAGTCTTTTTATTGGGCATGTCTTTGCGGCGACAATTTCCGGAAAAGTACAATGTCACATGGAACGAGTCGCTATACCGGACGCACTGGTAATATTGCTGAAACATGACGACCCGGATTTCTCGAAAACCGTTGTTTCCGACGCATCGGGTAATTTTTTCATCCGGGATGTGGATGCCGGTAAATACAATATCGAAGTTGTCAGAGATGGCTATTATAAGAACATCTTTTTTGATCTGAAGGTTGAGCCGGATCAGAACTACACCGTCAATGTCAGGCTTCTGAAAAAAGCGAAAAAGGGAGACAGCGATTACTGCTTTATGATGGGGGGTATCGAGGTTTGCAGTGTTCAGAAGGATCTTATACCCGAAGAAGCTGTAACGAGCCGAAAAATCGACTCCGGTGAGATTGAGCACATGCAGGCTACAAACCTTGGCGATATTTTATCATTGGTTCCCGGTATCGAGAAAACCAGTAACCCGGGACTTTCAAAGGCAACACATGTGGGCATACGGACTGTTTCTCTAGAAGGGACCCAGGGATTAATTGAATCCTTTGGAAGCTCCATTATTATAGATGGCAACCAGATGTCTAACGAAGCCAATCTTACGACTAAGGTATACGGCAGCTCCGGTACTCAGGGCATCGATTTAAGGAACATTCCCGCAGATAATATAAAATCCGTAGAAGTGATCACGGGCATCCCTTCGGTTGAGTATGGTAATTTCTCTAATGGTATTATTAGGGTGGAGACTAAAAGCGGTCAGATTGCTCCTAAATTAAAGGCGAAAATCAATCCTGATACTAAAACGGCAAGTTTCAGTCATGGCATTGCTATTAAAGAATATATTTTGGATTATCATTTGAACTATGCCTATAGCGAACGTGATCTACGTAAAGAGGGCGATGAATACCAGCGTCTGCACGCCAGTGGTAATCTTTCCAGGTATTTCTTCAATGAGAAACTGGACATGAAAGTTCGGGGCAGCTACACTAAAATGATCGATGATGAAGAGCCGACCGATGTTCAAAAAATCAAAGATTATAATCGTGGCTACCGGGCTTCCGGAAGTGTAAACCTTGATTATACGAAAAGTGAAAGTGGCAAAATCATCGGTTTTTTGGGTTTTAATCTAAACCGTAAAAAAGCCTATAAATCTAAATGGGTTGCTGAACAACTTATACTTGAGGGCGATTCTATCCCTCTGCCCGGTTATGTCGGCATAATGAATGAAATCGGTAAAGAATGGGATGTAAAGGGAAAACTTCAGAAAAAGACTACATATCAAAGCGGTAATAGAACCCACAAAGTTCTCCTGGGGCTTGAAGGCGATTATCAGAAGAATACCGGTGATGGATTATATATTGATCCGGTTTATCCTTATTACGGTCAATATTCTTCCCGGCGTTCTTATTCGTTCGACACCTTTCCGGAAATTACCAGCCTGAGTTTATATTCCGAAGATATGATAAAGGGTAAATTTCTTGGCAAAAAGTACAACCTGATGTTGGGACTTCGCTATGATGTATTTAATCCCACAGGGTTTAATTTTGGGAATATGTTTGAAGATAAAGCCTTTCTGAAATCCGATCATGGTGATTTTCTCTGTCCCCGTTTCAATCTGCAATATTTCATAACCGACGATCTGCGTTTCAGAATCGGAGCCGGTAAAAGCGCCAAAGCAGTTTCGCTTGGTTATATATATAAACCGCCGGCATATTATAAATATCTGAAAGATTCGGTAGTGGTTGAAGAAGAACAGCTGCAATACAATCCCGATTTACAGACGTATACCACCAACAAATACGAAGCATCTATGGACTTGAAAATCCAAGATATATTAGGATTGTCGCTTACCGGGTATTACACCGAATCGGAAGACCGTCCTACAGGCGTGGGCTATCCCTGGGGCTACGAAATCAATCCCGATACTATAACCTCAGCCAGTTACTCAATTAATGAGAACCGCGGCTGGAATAAATCCAGTGGAATGGAGCTTACGGTACGCACTAAACGTATCTACAATTTACAGTATAAAATGAATGTTACCTATCGCTTTACTCACAGTGGGAGAACCGGTTTAATCTATGATTCCCAACCCGATACAAGCTGGGAACAAATCTGGTATCCGTCATCAGACAGCTGGCGTGAAAAAATTATCATCGATTATCAGCTGAATTATATCAGCAAACGTTTGGGGGTCTGGATTACATTTGACATTCAGCAAGTGCCCCTAGAACATCGTAAAACAATATATAACGGCAATTCAAAAATGAAAGATGTTGATGACCTCGAAGAACAAAAACTGTTCTACCAGGGGATGACATACTGGTATGACAGCGCTCTTTTTTCCACCGGTGGCAGAACTCTGTTTAATTTCAGATTTACAAAATCCCTCTCTCAGAAAACCGAGCTATCGTTATATATTAATAATGTGCTGAACGACCGCGGTAAATGGGTAAATCCTTTCACTGATCGGATTACTGAGTATAACCCGGAGATTTATTATGGATTGGAGATAAGCACTCAATGGTAAAAAAATTACTGTTCCTGCTTTTTATCCTGACTCTTTTTTTACCGGGGTGTTTTAAGGGAAAACCGACTCAATTTGATGGGGAATTGGCGGTAAAATTACACATCAAATTTGAAGATAGTTTTTTACCAGATATCCCGGTTTTACTTAGCACGTTTGATTATAATATTCCGGCTTACATGGGCACAACCGATTCTGCCGGTCTGGCAGAGTTTGAAGCTATTCCGTATGCGGAATATAAAGTCAATGTAAAGGCTGCTATAATGGTTCCCTCATTTGATAATCCCGATTCTCTAGTGGAAGTTACTGTGGTAGGCGCCGGTATCGTAGTGCCTGGCGACGCGGATATTATTATTGATACGCTTGAAGTAATAGCTTCCGGCGCCGAACCGGGCTTAAAAATTAATGAGATCTATGCTGCAGGCCCACCCAATGAGTACCATTATTATTCAGATCAATTCATTGAATTGTATAATTCATCTGAGGATACTGTGTACTTGGACGGCATGATTGTCTGCCGGATGGGCGTAGAGATAAAAGTTACCTACATTTTTCAATTCCCCGGTGAGCCTCTAATTGGCAGAGAATATCCCGTCCTGCCGAACTCCTTTGTCGTGCTGGCCCAGGACGCTATGGATCATACGAATATCCCTAATTTTCCTCTACCACAAAGCGTTGATCTGTCGTATGCCGACTGGGAGTTTAGAAACAGCCTCGATTATGGAGATTTTGATAATCCCGATGTCCCGAATATTGATAATATCGAAGCTGGACATACTCTTGATTTCTCGATTAAT
>QNCV01000071.1 GCA_003645845.1 Fidelibacterota bacterium
ACATATTTTTTATCGCCTTTGGCTGCACCGGCGAGCTGCCATTTGATTGCTGTGGGGAATCCGGCGCCGCCGCGACCCTTTAAACCTGAATCCCGAATAATGGAAATGATTTCGGGACGTGTAACTGCCAGTGCCTTTTTCAATGGTTCAACCGCTTTGACGTTATTGTCCAGAATCGGACCGGCTTTTTTTACATCGGATGGAACCACATCCGGGAAATCGGTTTTCAGAAAATTCCGGCGACAGTCGGAAATGATCCGGGAGGCTTTTTCAGGATCCACTCTGGCAAAGAGCCGGTCATTGACCATCACTGCCGGTCCCTGATCGCACATGCCGAGGCAGTTGGTATATTCCAGAGTGAACATTCCGTCTTTGGTAGTTTCGCCGAATTTAATTCCCAACTCATTTTCAAACTGACGGGCAACCTTGTCTTTGCCTGCGAGATCGCAGGAGATTGTTTTACAAAGACGAATAACATATTTTCCCTGTTTTTCTTTTGTTCGGAAAAAACTGTAAAAGCTGGCCACACCTTCGACTTCAACGGGATGGATATTCAAAGCATGGGCCGTTTCCTGCATAATGATATCCGGCAGATAACCATAAATTTCCTGAAGATCCTGTAAAATCGGCATGAGGGCTGAGCGATCGTCGCCGTACTTCTTTTTCAGGTCTTCAATCTGCTGATTAATTTTTTCTCGGTCGATAATTTGCATGCGCTGTCTCCTTTACTTACCAAGCAATTGGTTGATTTTTTCAATTAACTGGTTTGGCATGATAGGTTTCTGTTCAAAATCATCTACGGGAACCATTTCGCTGTCCTTATCAAAATCCATCCCGGTTACTTGG
This sequence comes from Fidelibacterota bacterium, assembly GCA_003645845.1. GTDB lineage: Bacteria > Fidelibacterota > UBA2242 > UBA2242 > UBA2242 > B118-G9. Next base: position 847 of record QNCV01000071.1, read on the forward strand.
CCAACACTGGTCAGCATCAGGATTGGTGTATTTTTGGATTTCTTTTTTAATGCCTGAGCCATGATAAATCCGTCATCAGGTTCATCCATCATCACGTCCAGAAGAACCAAATCCGGTTTTTCTTTATCAAATATTTGCATCCCTTCCTGGCGGGAACCAGCCACAGCAATATCGAACCCATTGCTGGTTAAAACCATTTTTACCGCCGATACAAAATCAACATCATCGTCAACAATTAGTATTTTTGCCATTAGCACTCCTCCTAAGATATTTATGGTAAAATAATTTCCACAATTCTCCCAAGACTACACCGGGTAGTTTGGAATTATGCCTGATTACAGATTGAGCGTGAATTTAACCAGACGCTGTCCCCTTTTAGCATCTCTGGTTATTATTTCAAGAAACCATCGTAACACCATAACTTAAAAAATTAAAGTTTAAGTGACATCAATTTTTTCGGATTTTTTTATAATTATTTAAAGCGTCTCACGGTCACGATGAACTATGTCAAAGTGTCTTGCCACTGTTCTGGCATGATATTGGTAAGCAAGATAGCCGCTTAAAAAATTGATAATGGAGGAAATATTTTATGGCTAAGAGTAGTAAACCGGCAAAAAAGACATACGAATTCAAAGCAGAGCTCAATCAGCTCTTGAATCTGATTGTTCATTCACTGTACACGCATCCCGAGATCTTTCTCAGGGAATTGATTTCCAATGCTTCTGACGCACTGAATAAGGTTCGCTTTATGCAGTTAACCAATCAGGAGATTGCAGACTCCAAAGCGGATCTCAAAATTAAAATCAGCGTTGATTCTAAGAAACAGTTATTTACAATCGAAGATTCCGGGATTGGTATGACGGAAGACGAACTGATTAACAACATCGGTACGGTTGCCAATTCCGGTACATTGAAATTTCTGGATGAGATTCAGAAAAGCGGTAAAAAACCGGAAGGGGATTTGATCGGTCAGTTCGGTGTTGGTTTTTATTCCGTATTTATGGTTACCGATGAGGTTATTATTGAAACCCGACATGCAAATCCGGACTCCAGGGGATATCGCTGGGTCTCCGATGGCAAGGGTACCTTCAGCATCGAGGAAATCGACCGTAAAAAACGGGGAACCTCAATCAGTTTCAGGTTGAAAGATGAGTTTAAAGACTTTGCCGAAGAATATCGGGTGAAATCCGTTATTCAGAAATATTCGAATTTTGTGGATTTTCCCATCGAAATCGGTAAGGAAAAAATCAATAAGGTGGAAGCTCTCTGGCGCAAACCGAAAGATGACATTAAGGAAGATGAACTGACGGAATTTTATAAATTTGTGGCCAATGATTTCGAAGCGCCTCTGGGACATTTACACCTTTCGCTGGAAGGGACTGTCAATTTCAAAGCCCTCTTGTTTGTTCCTCAAAAAGCGCCATTGAATCTTTTTTACGATCTGGAAGATAAGGGACTGCATCTCTATTCCAACCGGATTTTCATTCAGGATGACGCCAAGAATCTGTTGCCGGAATATTTAAAGTTTATCCGTGGAGTCGTCGATACCGAAGATCTTCCGCTGAATGTTTCCCGTGAAGTTACGCAGCACAGTCCTGTGATGCAGAAAATCAGGAACATTCTGACAACCCGGATTCTGAATATGATGGAAGATTGGTCGAAAAATGATCCGGGAAAATATGAAAAACTGATGAAAAATTTCGGACCCTTATTCAAAACCGGTCTGAACAGCGATTTTACCAATCGGGATAAAATCATGAAATTGCTCCGTTTTGAGTCAACTGCAAAACCGAAAGGCGAACTGGTTTCGCTTGACGATTATATTTCCCGAATGAAGAAAAATCAGAAGGAAATATATTACATTACCGGCGATAGTCGGGAAATCATAGAAAAAAGTCCGAACCTGGAATATTTCCGTAAGAATGATTATGAAGTCCTGTTACTAACCGATCCCGTGGATATTTTTATCATTCCGTCGATCAACGAATACGAAAAGAAACCGTTGAAATCGATTGAAAAAGCGGACATTGACATTAAAGAGGATAAAAAGTCAAAGGAGGGCGAAGAAAAAGAATCGCTGGGTAAAGAGACACTGGAATCACTAATCAAAGTTTTCAAAGAAACACTCGGCGATAAAGTTGAGGATATCAAACCCTCCAGGCGGCTGGTTGACTCGCCGGTGACGCTGGTGGTTAGCAAAGACGGTCTTGATCCGCAAATGGAGCGCATGATGAAATTGATGAACCAGGAAGTTGCAGATCAGAAAAAAATCCTCGAGATAAATCCGGCACATCCTATCATTAAAAATCTGTCCAAACGAAATATTGCCAATAGTTCGGATCCGGTGCTGAGAAACACGATTCTGCAATTGTATGAGTCTGCGATGTTGATAGAAGGTAATCTGAGAAATCCGACCGAATTTGTCCGTCGGATGCATGAGTTGCTGGAAGAAGCAACCAAATAAATTTCTTCCTATTATCGGTAAATCTCTCTATTTTCCCTGTGAAAATATGGGAGATTACCTTTTTATAGAATAGTATTTGCAACCATGCATTTTCATATTTAGTTTAATTACTGATGAACTTACAAAGAATCGGGTGCTTGTGTGTTTGTTGATTGGGCCAAAGTAACTGTCAAATCGGGTAACGGTGGTGCAGGCTGTGTTGCATTCCGCCGTGAAAAACATGTTCCGAAGGGCGGACCCAGCGGAGGTGATGGCGGAAAAGGCGGCGATATTGTTCTAATGGTAGATGATAATCTGTATACATTGCAGGACATCAAATATCGTAAATCTTATCGGGCAAAAAATGGCGGCTCCGGTCAGGGAAGCCGGAAATTCGGTCGGAATGCCAGTGATATCGTTATTAAAGTGCCGCCCGGCACGGTTGTCATTGATGAAGATATAAATCAGGTCGTTGCGGATTTAGTTGAAAATAATTCCAGAGTGATAATCGCTAAAGGCGGAAAAGGCGGGCGAGGCAATGCGAATTTTGCCAATTCCACGAACCGGACGCCACGTCACGCCGAACCGGGCTTTCCCGGAGAAGAAAAACACCTTATTTTGGAATTGAAGGTAATTTCCGATGTCGGGCTTGTGGGTTTCCCCAATGCGGGAAAATCGACTTTAATATCAAAAATAAGTGCGGCAAAACCGAAGATTGCCGATTATCCCTTCACGACGTTGACGCCCAATCTCGGGATTGTCAAATACGGAAACTATCGCAGCTTTGTCATAGCGGATATTCCCGGTTTGATCGAAGGCGCTCATTTGGGCAAGGGGCTCGGCCACCGGTTTTTACGACATCTTGAGCGAACACGGTTATTGCTTTTCCTGATAGATATCAGCAGCGATAATATAATTGAACAATATACCATTCTGAATAATGAGTTGATTAAGTATAGTGATCGATTTAAGGATAAATCGAGGCTTGTGGCATTATCTAAAGCGGATCTAACGACAGAACCACCTGATATTACTATTCCGGGGATTGATATTATACCGATTTCAGCAGTAAACGGATCAGGCCTCGAAATTCTGATTGATAAAATCGTTAAAAAATTGAATAGTGATGGCTGACCTGAAAAATATCCTGAAACTGATGGCTGTCCCGGGTGTTGGCCCGCGACGAATTTTAAATCTGATGACTTACTTTAAATCAGTTGACCGGATCTTTGAAGCCGATTCCCGGGAATTGTGCCGCGTCGGCGGAATTGACCAGCGGCTGGCCGATTCGATTCTGAAAACGGATACAAACCGATTTGTAGAAGATCAGTTGAAGTCAATTGAAAATAGCCCGTTTAAAGTAACGTCCTATTTTGACGATGATTATCCTAAAAAACTGAAAAATATTTACGATCCGCCAATTCTACTTTATCGAATGGGAAATTTTTGTGAGAAAGATGTTGACGCGATCGCCATCGTCGGAACGCGGACTCCAAGCGAATACGGCAAAGCGGTTACTGCTAAGCTGGTTCAGGGGTTGGTTGAAAACCAGCTGACAATTATCAGTGGTTTTGCCAGAGGAATTGATACCGTTGCGCATAAGACCGCTATCCGAAATGGCGGAAGAACAATCGCTGTTCTTGGGAATGGTATTGACAGGGTTTATCCGCCGGAGAACAGAGAATTGAAAAATGAAATTATCAGAAATGGTGTGTACTGTTCCGAATTTCCCATTGGTACCAAACCCGATGCCGTCAATTTTCCGCGGCGCAACCGGATCATTTCGGGGTTAAGCCTGGGTGTCGTGGTTATCGAAGCGGGGGAGAAGAGCGGGGCGATTCTGACGGCTTATTATGCCGTTGATCAGAACCGGGAAATATACGCTGTGCCAGGACGAATAAACGACAGAAAAAGCATCGGAACGAATCGACTGATCCAGAAGGGTGCAAAATTAGTTGCTGATGTTGACGATATTCTCGCAGAAATTGACAATGTCCGAAAATATCCGATCAATTCGAAGCAGATTTCCTTTGAATTTAAACTGGATGGAGATGAAAAAATCGTTTACGAAAAATTAAGTAATGAGCCGGTAAATATCGATGTCCTCGCGGAATCGCTGCATAAATCCCCGTTTGATATTTTGCCTGTATTGCTTAATCTTGAGATAAAAGGCTGTATCCGGCAATTGGCCGGCAAGATGTTTGTGAGAGTTTGATGTTAAAGCGATTTTGCACTGTTATAATAATCACAATGCTTCATATTAATATATTCGCTTTCAGTGGTTCTGATAATCCGGTTCGAATTTATCAAATGGGTGACTGGGTTAGTTATAAAAATTGCAATTACGTCACCAGCTTAACCGAATCCGATGAGTTTATTTACTTCGGCACCGGCGGTGGGATAGTGCCCTATCAACGTTACCGGAAGCTTTGGATGGAACCCTATACTGTCAGTGACGGCCTGAGTGACGATTTTATCACGGCGGTTTATTACGATTATTCCACCGGATATCTTTGGGCGTCTCACCGGAACGGAATCAGCTTTCTGAATCCGGCGGAGGAATCCTGGGAAAATACTTCCGATAAATTCCCTGATATTCATCAGCAAAGTACCATTGTTCGGTTGGGATCGGTTAATACTTCGGTATGCGCTTTTGTCACTTCGGGGCAAATCAGGGAAATCGATAGCCATTTTGGGAATTATCTGGGCTATATTGAAGAAAATCAGACGGGCGAAATTATCTGGGAACCGAGTGGCCTCGATCCGGTTCCGTCGGTTGTCAATTTCAGTATAAATCCGCCCTATCTGATTGACGGTCGGGGAATTGTCGTTGATCCGTATTTTCGGGAATACAAGGTTAATCTGTTCTATAAGGATAATCGATTGGATATTTACGGAGGGATTCGGGATCTTGGAATCTTAACCGGTGATTATAACGTTAAGATACTGAATGTTCAATCCTTCGGACCGCTACAGAATTATATCAGTGCAATGTGTCTCGATGACGATGAACTTTTTGCCGGCAGCTTTGGGAAAAATGATACGCCGAAGCGGAAAGGAATCTCGGTTTTAAATCTCAATAGTGGTAAATGGACATATTTTGAAAATCCTTTCATACCGGAACTGGCCTCGGCAAATGTAAATGATATTTACAAGGACGATGCCGGCAGAGTCTGGGTTGCTACGGATTTAGGTTTATCAGTTTATAATAATAAGACAAACCGGTGGAAACGTTACAGTGTTCATCAGGGTTTGAATGATGAAAACATATCGACAATTGCCATTGACGATACCCTTGCCTGGATAGGGACACCGATAGGATTGAATAAAATTTTCATTCCCACCATGAAAATAAAAAGAGTTTATTTAAGCCATGATAAGCGTTTTATGAAAATTTATAAAATCGCCGTAAGCCGAAATTGCGTTTGGGTCGGTACTGACAACGGTCTATATAGCATTGACAAATTGACCCATAATGTCGAACATTATGATATGAATGGGAAAACCGTTGATATTGATGCCGCAATAATGAATAATGTCAAAGGAATTGCGGTTTCGGATTCACTGGTAGTCTTTTCACAGTATGACGGATTATTGACTTTTAATCATATTAACAATAACTTCAAACGTATTCCGCAATATATTGATAGTCACGTACTTGACATGGATATGAACCGGAAATATTTATGGCTTGGAACTGATAACGGCGCCTATCTGATCAGACTTCGTGACTACTATACCGAACAGTATCGTTTGCAGGACGGGCTGGCCGGTTTACGGGTAAACCGGGTCCGAATCGGTCCGGATTTTGTCTGGTTCGGAACGGATCGGGGAATAACGAAATATAACTGGAGAAAATATGCGTATTAAAATATTTGTCTTCCTATCATTGATTATTGCTTTATCAGCCGTGAATGCTCAAATAGTCAAGGGACGTTCTGACAATAATGATTCGGAGCGGTTGAGTCTGCCTGTCTTTTTTTATGAAATCGGTACCTATCCTACTCTTGCCAGAGATTCGGTAAAATTAATTATAAAAACAAAAGTACCCTTTGACGCAATCCAGTTTATTAAAAGCGATACGCTTTTTATTGCAAGATACGAATTATCGATCATTATTCTCGATGAAAATGAGAATCAAAGCGCTTCCAAAATAACAAGTCATAAATTGGAAACAGAAATCTATGACGAAACCAACTCTAAACAATTATATGATATTAATGAATTTACTTTTAAACTGCTGCCTGCAAAATATACGGTAATCCTTTCCGTCTTGGATGAAGATACCAAAAAGAAGGAGATACAGAGAGATAAAATTGACACCGAAACAATCTATAAAAACTCAATTTCTCTAAGTTATATTAATATCATTGATCAAACGTTTACCAATGAAGAGGGTCAGACCGAAGAAATCAGCTCAGTCGGTGGATCAATTAACGATTCAAAAAAGGATTTTTCGATCAGTTTTGATATACTATCCGAGGGCGGACCGGCTGAAATAAGCTACCGGATATTTACGACTGACGGTAAAGAGGTATTATCGAAGACAATACAGGATACGCTTGAAAAGGGTATCTGCACCCGGCATTATAACATAAATCGGGATAAACTGAGTTACTCCAAATATAAAATTATAGTGGAAGTTTCATCGGGTGGTGAGAAAGCAACCAACGAGCGCTTGTTTCAATTGCGCTGGTTTGGAATGTCGCTTTTAATTGACGATCTGGATAATGCCATTGAGCAAATCAAGTATATTGCCTCTAACCGGGATATCAAAAAAATCAGGAAAGCCGGGAAAAAGGAAAAGAAAGAGAAATTCATTGAATTCTGGAAAAAGTTGGATCCGACACCCGGAACTCCGGAAAATGAATTAATGAACGAATATTATAGGCGAGTCCGGTATGCTAATCTGCATTTTTCGGGATTTATGGAAGGCTGGAAGACTGATATGGGGATGATCTTCATTCTTTTCGGACCGCCGAACGATATTGAACGGCATCCCTTTGAGTTGGACTCAAAACCCTATGAAATCTGGTACTATCAAGAAATCAACCGGACCTTTGTGTTTATCGATGAAACCGGTTTTGGGGATTACCGTCTTACAGAACCGTATTATGAAAACATATTTCGTTACTAAAGAGTTGAAATATGTCGACAACGAAAATCGCTGTTATTGCAGGTGACGGGATTGGTCCCGACCTGTTCAACCAGACACGAAAAATTATCGATATTCTGAACCGAAAATTCGATAATTCCATTGATTATCACATTTTTCCTTACAGCGCCGACTATTATCTCAAAACCGGGATTTCTATTCCCGATGAATTCATTGACGATGTTTCCCGGATTTTTGATGGGATTCTGCTTGGTCCCCTCGGTGACCCCCGAATTCCTGAAATGAAGCATGCAAAAGAGATTATCTATAAATTGCGCAGTCGCCTGAACCTCAGAATCAGCATTCACCCGGTAAAACTGTTTCAGAACTGGCTTTCCATTCTGAAAGATATTGAGAATAAAAGTGTTAATTACCACATCATCAAAGAAATTTATGAAAGCACTATTTCCCATTCGGAACAGATTTTCAATAAAGATAAAGAATCGGCAATTGTGCTTCAGTCGAATCTTTTGACCCTGAAAAACATTCGAATTTTTATCCAGCAGGCTTTTTCATATTTTCAAAAAGCCGGGTTAAAGAATGGCTGTTTTGTCTATCCCAATCCGAAGTTCCAACAAAAGCTGTATTACTGGAATCAGGCTATTTCGGAAATAAAAGAAAAGTATCCTGAAATTGAGATTACCTACAAATACCCCGGAACTGCGATTCAGGATATTATGCTTAATCCCGGTGAATTTGACTTTTTCCTGACCGGGTCTGATATCGGTGATATACTGACGGTTATTTCCAGTGTGACCATGGGGGGCTGCGGACTGTCGTACAGTATTGAGTCCAATCCCGATTTGATCTCCGTTTACCGAATTATGCAGGCCTCAGCGACCAAACTTGTCGGCAGCAATACAATTAATCCCTTTGGTGCATTCCTAACCCTATATCAGATACTCAAGGATAATGACCATCGCAGGGAAAGCGAACTGCTCATGGATGCTTTGATGACAAATTTCTCAAATCACTGGGTAACAATCGATTTGGGTGGTATTATGGGAACCGAAGAGGTGACGGACTACATTTGTGATTATATTAGAAGAAATTAATAATTGCCAAAACAGTTGATTA
>QNCV01000072.1 GCA_003645845.1 Fidelibacterota bacterium
GTATTCATTATGTGCTAACTAATCGCAGTCCATATTGTCTGGGAGTTGTGGCGTAAAATGAAACCAATGAGAGATCGCTTAGGGACTCCTGAAGACTATACCGCAAAAAGTATAGTACTTTTTTCCGAAGTGTGCGACGCTCATTTTGATCAAATCAAAACATGCGAATTGAACAAATGATAGTCAATATCGCGTATAGCAGGGATCCCGTTGGGGAACGAAGCCCCTCATCTGGAAATTGCATAATTTTGAGTTATACTGGTAATCAGTGATAAATAGGTGGAAATTTCAGTTTATTGCATTGGTTCTACTTAATAAAGTTGTTTTCCTCCTGGGTATTGACGGAAAAAGAGCGGTATGTTTACGGCATTCCCATGGTATTCACATTGACAGGCTCGGGAATATCCCTGGTGTTTTTACTTTAGCTGAAAAATAATTAAACTGAATGAGTTTTAGTAAATATGCCGGATTGTCAATATTTGCAATCAGGTATGTTTTTATCTGACTAATTGTCTCAAAAGGGTTTTGGCATGAGCTTTGTAAAAAGTTCGGTGCTTTTTTAAACTGAAGAATACTATTTGAGCCTGATTTTAAAGTAAAAACATAGAATCAGCAGTTAACATGTTAATAATTGAAAGGAGTATGGATTATGACAATTAAACCCTTAGCAGATCGTGTGGTTGTGAAACCATCTGAGGCGGAGGAAAAGACAAGCGGTGGAATTATTCTTCCGGACACTGCAAAGGAAAAACCTCAGGAAGGTACAATTATCGCCGTTGGTCCCGGAAAGGTCAGTGAGAGCGGTGCTAAAGTGAATATGGAAGTGAAAGTTGGAGATAAAGTTCTCTATGGTAAATATTCCGGAACTGAAATCACCATCGATGGTGTTGAGCATTTAATAATGAGAGAAAGTGATATTTTAGCTGTTCTTAACTAAAAAAGGAGTAATAATAATGGCAAAACAAATTGAATATGATGTCAAAGCAAGATCAGCACTCAAGGAGGGTGTTGACAAATTAGCCAATGCGGTCAAAGTGACTCTCGGACCCAAAGGACGCAATGTGGTTATAGAGAAAAAATTCGGTTCTCCGACCATCACAAAAGATGGTGTTACCGTTGCCAAGGAGATTGAACTCGAAGACAAGATGGAAAATATCGGCGCTCAGATGGTTAAGGAAGTGGCTTCAAAGACATCGGATATTGCCGGGGACGGTACAACGACAGCCACCGTATTAGCGCAGTCTATTATTGATGAGGGGCTGAAAAATGTTACTGCCGGGGCCGATCCTATGGAAATCAAACGCGGTATTGACATGGCAGCCGCCGAAATCGTTAAAGGACTTAGGAGTATCAGTAGAGAGGTTACCGGTAGCAAAGAGAAGATTGCCCAGGTCGGGACCATTTCGGCCAATAACGATAAAGAAATTGGTGAACTGATTTCCGATGCTATGGAAAAAGTCGGAAAAGACGGTGTTATTACTGTTGAGGAATCCAAGTCAACTGCAACTGGTTTGAGAGTTGTGGAAGGTATGCAGTTTGACCGTGGTTACCTTTCGGCATATTTCGTAACGAATACGGATTCCATGGAAACCGTTCTGGAGGATCCATATATTCTGATTCATGACAAAAAGATCAGCGCCATGAAAGATCTTCTGCCGATTCTTGAAAAAGTATCACAGATGGGGAAATCGCTGTTAATTATTGCTGAAGATGTGGAAGGCGAAGCGCTGGCAACTTTGGTAGTGAACAAGCTGCGTGGTACGTTAAGAATCGCTGCTGTAAAGGCACCCGGTTTTGGCGATCGCCGCAAAGCAATGCTGGAAGACATTGCCGTTTTAACCGGTGGTACGGTTATTTCTGAAGAACGCGGTTATAAACTGGAAAATGCCACGGTATCCTACCTCGGTCAGGCCAAACGGGTAACGATTGACAAGGATAATACCACCATTGTTGAAGGTGCCGGCAAATCCGACGATATCAAAGCCCGGATTAAACAGATTAAAGCTCAGATTGAGACATCAACCTCCGACTATGATAAAGAGAAATTGCAGGAACGACTGGCAAAACTCTCCGGCGGAGTCGCTGTCCTTGAAGTTGGCGCCGCTACCGAAGTCGAGATGAAAGAGAAAAAAGCCCGGGTGGAAGATGCTCTGCATGCAACCCGCGCCGCTGTAGAGGAAGGTATCGTTCCCGGTGGTGGAGTCGCCTTGCTTCGGGTACTGAAGAATCTTGAAAATCTGGAAGCCAGTGGCGACCAGGCCGTTGGTGTCAATATTGTCAAGAGAGCCATCGAAGAACCGATTCGTCAAATTGCCAAGAATGCCGGTCACGAACCCTCTATTGTCGTTCAAAAAGTCAAAGAAGGCAAAGATGACTTTGGTTTTGATGCTTATAAAGAGGAGTATGTCAATTTATTTGAAGCCGGGATTATCGATCCCACCAAAGTTGCCCGGATCGCAATTGAAAATGCGGCCAGTATTGCCGGTCTGCTCTTGACGACCGAAGCGCTGATATCCGAAATTCCTGAAGAAGAGCCGCCTGCTCCGCCTATGCCTCCGGGTGGTGGAATGTATTAATCGTTTGATGTTATTCATAGGGAAAGGGCTATTTCAGTCTGAAATAGCCCTTCTTCAATTTTGTTGGGAATATCTTGATTTAATATTTTTCTCGGGATATATTCACAATGTAAAAAGAAAGGAGATGGTATGGCAAATTTGTGGAATGATATAAAGAAAAGTCTTGAAGAATTTGTAAGTAAAGCTGCTGATAAAGCCGGTGAATTTACCCGCGAAGCCGCTGATAAGGCTGAGGAAGTTACCAAACTTGGTAAAGTGAAGCTGGATATATTTCAGATTAAACGAGATATTGAAAAACAGTTTGCCGAGTTGGGTGGAATCCTTTACCAACTGCTTCAGGATAAAAAAACCAAGGACCTGGAAAAGAACGAAAATATCAAAGCATGCGTCGCAGCCATCAAGGAGCTTGAAAAGAAACTGAAGGCAAAAGAAGATCATTATAAAGCAATCCAGGAAATCGGTCAAAAAGAGAAAGTAAAGCAATCCGAGACTGCCCCGAAAACAGAGAAAAAAAACAATCGGAAAAAGTAGAAACTCTGTTTTATTTGAAAACGGATTATGAAAAAGAGCGGGTCATCAAGCAAATATCCCCACTCCTACAGTCATGTCCTTAAACGATATTTCGAAGAGATATCTCGCGAGGACCCCTTAACCCCTGAGGAAGAAGTAGAGCTGGCTGCCAAAGTCAGGGCGGGTGATTCTGCCGCTTTGGATAAGTTACTCAGGGCAAATTTACGCTTTGTTGTCTCCGTGGCTAAAAAGTATCAGAATCATGGTTTATCGTTGGAAGATTTAATCAATGAGGGCAATATAGGTCTGATTAAGGCGGCGCAGCGCTATGACGAAACCCGGGGATTTAAATTTATTTCCTATGCAGTTTGGTGGGTCAGACAGACAATATTGCAAGCCATTTCGGAATATTCACGAACGGTGCGATTGCCGTTGAATGTCGTTGGCAATTTGAATAAAATATCCCGGATTACCTCCGAATTTGAACAGGAATATGAACGGGAACCAACGGCAGAGGAGATCGAAGAAATTCTTATCCGGGAAAATATCGACCCAGATATTGCCATGCAATTAACGGAAGGGACATTAAGTATAGATACTCCGATAGGGAAGGACGGAAGCGGCACGCTCCAGGATATTTTAACCGGTCAGGGGGAGTATGAACCCGGAAAACTTCTGACAGAAGAATCCTTCCATCTTGAAATTAAACGGGTTTTGCACAGCCTGGATGAACGGGAAGCCACGGTTCTTCGGATGTATTTTGGAATTGACTATGAACTGCCGATGACCCTGGAAGAAATCGGTACGCGACTGAATTTAACCCGGGAAAGAGTCCGGCAGATCAAGGAGAAAGCGCTACGAAAATTAAGGCATGCTTCAAGAGCCCAGAATTTGAAAGGGTATCTGGGCTGATAAAAAATATTGACAATGTGTTTACATTTTAGTAAAATGAAGTGCAGTTCAAATGTCGGGGACAAAATATATAGAAAACGGTTACTGGTAGAATGAAGAAGCAGTCAAAGATTGTTCTGATCTGGAACAGCGTAAAGTCGTCGAAGAGTTTTAGCCTCTCACAAGGTAAATTGATTGGTTTGACACTCGTCGTGGTTCTGGTTTTTGCCGGAATAACAACTATCGCTATCAACGCATTCTCAAATTCATTCTACGCCGCTAAACTTCTACGTTTACAGAAAAATAACAGTAAACTTGTAGGCACGATTTACGACATGCAAAACCGAATTAAGCAGATGGAATCAGAATTGCATGTCCTGACGGAAAAGGACCGGGCGTTGCGGACGTATGCTGATATTCCGCTGATCGATAAAGACGTTCGGAAACTCGGTGTCGGAGGTAGATATAATTTTCAGAGCGATGAACTTGACAATCTGCTGCCAAAAGAAGATGTTGAATTATCGTCACTGGCTAACGATCTGGATCGGTTGACCAGAGAAATTAAGTTGGAGCGCATCAGTTACGAAGAGATTTACAATGCGATCAAACACCGTTCGCCTCAGATTAGATCGACTCCTTCAATCCGCCCTGTGAACACCGGTTATATTTCCGATGGTTACGGTTATCGCAAGGATCCGTTTACCGGGATGAAGCGATTTCATTACGGGATTGACATATCAGCGCCCACGGGAACGCCGGTTTATGCCACAGCAGATGGTGTCGTACGAAGTACAAATTTCAGCCGTACTTTTGGCCGTATTATCAAAATCGACCACGGTTATGGTTATTCGACATATTATGCCCACCTTTCAAAAATGCTTGTAAAACCGGGTGAAGTAGTTAAGCGTGGCCAGAAAATTGCCGAAGTTGGTTGCACCGGCAGAAGTACCGCGTCTCATCTGCATTATGAGGTTCGGCAGAACGGAATCAATAAAAACCCGCTGGATTACTATTTTACCGGATATATTCGATAATTAAATTTATTAAAGGACTTATTTTTAAATCAGCTTTAAATATAGGCTGGTTTTTTTTAATTTTACACAATGATGAAACCACAGAAATACTATATTGAAACTTATGGTTGTCAGATGAATGAAGCGGATTCCGAAATAGTGGCCGGGATGCTTGAAAGAGCCACTTATCAGGCCACCCGTGAACCGGAAGAGGCAGACATTATTTTGGTCAATACCTGCAGTGTCCGGCAGGGCGCCGATAACCGGGCCCTTTCACGCCTGTCACAATTCAAATCGCTGAAAAAAAACAACCCGAATTTGCTTTTGGGAATGATCGGCTGTGTTGCCCAGAGGGACCGGGGCAAGATTATTGAGGAGCGGCCCTTTATCGATTTCGTCCTTGGCCCCGATGCCTATCGACGCATACCGGAAATCGTTGCCAATAAAAAACGTCAAGTGATAGATGTTCAATTATCCAGGACTGAAGTATACGACGGTTTGATGCCCTTTCGAAATAGCGTTGTCAATGCCTGGATCTCGATTATGCGGGGGTGCAATAAGTTCTGTTCATATTGCATTGTTCCCTACACCCGGGGGCGTGAGCGCAGTCGTTCGGTGGCGAGTATAGTCGAGGAGATAAATGCCGCTATTGCAGAGGGATATCAGGAAATCACACTGCTTGGGCAGAATGTAAACTCATATCGATATAACGATATCCGCTTTCATGATTTATTGAAAATTATCGCTGAAATAAAAGGCGTTCGGAGAATTCGATTCACATCGCCTCATCCGGAAGATGTAAACACCGAAATGCTCGAAGTGATGCGCGATTACGATAATATTTGTAAGCATATTCATTTACCGTTGCAATCTGGATCAACGAAGGTGCTGGCGGATATGAATCGTTCCTATTCCAAAGAGCGGTATCTGGAATTTGTCGATAATATCCGTCATATTCTGCCCGGATGTGGTATCACCACCGATATAATCGTCGGATTTCCCGGTGAAACGGAAGCGGATTTTCAGGAAACTCTCTGTGTCATGGATAAGGTGGTCTTTGATAATGCCTACATGTTTAAGTATTCTCCGCGACCCTATACTGCCGCCGCTAAAATGAAGGACGATGTTCCCGAAGCGGAGAAAGCTGAGCGCCTGAATCAAGTTATAGCAAAACAGAAAATTCATACGAAACAGAGAAACCGTAGTTTGATTGGCACTGTTCAGTCGGTTTTAATCGATGGTCACAGCAAAAAGAATCCCAATGAAAAAATTGGTAGGACTGATTCAAATAAACTGGTAATTTTAAAAGAAGATCATGCTGACATTGGCGATTTTATTGATATATTAATAACCGGAACCGCCGGTGTCAGTCTTTTTGGAAAAATTAACAAACCGTGAGGCATATATGAAATACCTGAAATTACTTTTCCTTGTGTTGATCATCTTGTTTTTACTTGTATTTGTCATTCAAAACGTCGGTCAGAAGATCACGCTAAAATTTTTCAGCAGTAATTTTGCCTTTTCCACTGAAATGATTGTGGCCCTTCTGATCTCCTTGGTGGTTGGTTTTCTGATTGGTTATCTGATCGCCGGTTTTCAAATTCTGGAACAAAAGAAAATTGTGCGGGCTTTAAAAAGTGAATATAAAAAGGTAAAAAAAGAGATCGACCTTCTGCGCAATAAAGACCTTGAAGAAGTTGAAATCGAAGAATAATCATGATGAGGAAATTTAATGACAACATTTGAAATTATTCTTGCGATTGTATTTATTGTCCTTTTATTACTGATCATTCGGGTATTTAGAGGCCGCCGGAAATTTGAAACGAAGCCCAAAACCACCTTGTATACACAGGCATTGAATCATATTCTTCAGGGTGAATATTCGATTGCCATCAAGAAATTGAAATCCATTATCGAAAGAGATACAAGCCATATTGATGCCTATATTAAACTCGGAGATACTCTGCGGAAGGCAGGGAAATTAAAACAGGCTGTCAAGATTCATCAAACCCTGCTATATCGCCAGGATATCGACCGAATGCAGAAACTGGAAGTTATGCGCAATCTCGTGTATGACTACGAGGGCCTTAATGAAAAGGGAATTGCATTATCGGTTGCTTTGAATATCCTTGATCTGGATAAAAAGAACAAATGGGCGTTGGAACGAATCTGGCATCTTTACCGTGATCTGAAAAAATGGAACAAAGCCTCCGAATATATGGAAAAAGTGTTTCAGCAACGCAAAGAGCACAATAAAAGGGCTTTGGCGTTATATAAGGTTCAGGAAGGATTGGAGAAATATGATAGGGGGGCTTATCATGACGCCCGCGTGATTTTTCGGAAAGCCGCCCGAATCGATCCTCAATGTGAAGCGATCTATTATTACATGGCAGAATCCTATTTGAAAGAAAAGCGGGATGCCGAAGCTGTAGAATGGTGGGAGAAGTTTGCTGAAACCGCTCCCGGAAAAGCCTGGTTGATTTTTCCGAAACTGCAGAAAGTTCTCTTTAATTACGGCAATTTTGGCAGAATCGAGGAATTTTATCAGAAAATATTAAAAGCCGAACCCAATAATATCCGTACCATTACCGCCTTAGCCAGTTTTTATGAACGGAAGGGCGATCTGACCAGAGCAAAAGATATAGTCAGTGATCTGATTGAAACCAATCCCGACTCAATCATTGCGAAGGTTGCCTATAGTAAATTGTTAATTGCCCTGAGACGCGATCGCGAAGCCGGTGATGTTTTGACTGAGGTCCTCAATCAGTTTAATTCCATCAAAGATATTCGCTGCAGCAACTGCGGCCATCTTGCCGATAAAGCTCTTTGGATTTGTCCGGTTTGCGGTCAGGAGGATTCTTTTCTGGATTGATCATAATGAAAAAGTTGCTGATACTGATAATCCTCTTCATTAACCTGGTATTTGCCCAGGATATCAGCCGGTATTATCAGGATATCAGAGAGGATAACATCGACAAAGTTCGAAGGTCTTTGCCCGATCTGATTCGAAAGTATCCGCACAATCCCGATGTACTTTTCCTGTCTGCCCTCGTGGAACCCGACGGTGACAAAGCATTGCTGATATACAAGGATGTTATGAGTCAGTATCCCAACAGCAGCCGGGCTGATGATGCTTTAGCGAAAATAATCGAGTATATGTATACCAAAGGATTATATCAAAAAACCATTGATTATTCCAAACAGCTAATCACAAAATATCCGAATAGTGATAAAATCGGTGACTGTGTTTATATGATTCTGGGCAGTTTTAATGTGATGAATCAAAAGGATTCGGTGGATTATTACCATAACCACTATCTAAAACGTTATCCCAATATGAAGCTGCCCTATTTGGAATATAAATCGGTTTCCACATATCTGATCAGTGATAAACCGCCTGCATCGAAAGCGCCGGTTCAGCAACCGCAGCGGGTGGAAAAACCCGCAATAACGTCAGGACAAAAATGGGTGTTGCAGGTTGGTGCGTTCGGAAATCCGCAAAATGCTCTGGCATTGAAAAATCAACTGACATCCTGGGGTTATAATCCCTACATTCAAAAGATAAAGGGAAGTAAACATGATTTGCTGTCAGTCCGGGTGGGTAATTATGCAAGCCGGGAGGAGGCAAATAGGGCCGGAGAACGATTAAAAGCGTTACATCATATTGAATATATTGTAATTAAAAGGAATTTATGGGAATGAATGCAACCCCGGTGGGTGCCACGGTCTTCAAAATCGCTGTTCCCGACACAATCGGGAAGCTGGGTTCGACTCCCAGGCGTTCCCGCTAAACGTGATACCTGAATATCACGAAATCTTGACATGGTGATGGTCCAGGGGTGCCCGTCCCGATAAATTGGGATGGCTGAGAACATACCCTATGAACCTGATCTGGATAATACCAGCGAAGGGAGGAAAAATGATATCTCGAAAATCTTTTCTTGTTTCTCTTTCATTGATCATTATATGGTCTTTGTCTGTGCAATTGAACGCAGAACTGTCTGTCTGGGGACAATTAGCTTCCCGGGAGACGGGAAAACCGATTGCCTACGCAAATATTATTCTGGAAAATGGCGGAGGCACCTTCTCTGACGAAGAGGGAAAATTCGTTCTCGATGTAAATCGCCTGCCGGTAATACTTACTATTTCCCATATCGCCTTCAGGGATACAATGATCGAAGCAAATAATCGTGATATAGGGATTCTATACTTATCCGCCAATGTTCTTTATGGAAAGGACATCTTTGTGACGGCGACCCGGGCGGTGGAAGGAATCACGCCGGTGGCTTTTTCCAATGTGACTGCGGCCGAAATCAAAACCAGATATACCGTTGAAGATGTGCCGATGATTCTGGCTATGGAACCGGGCGTTTATTCCTATAGTGAAAGCGGAAATGGCACCGGGTATTCCTATGTTCAGATTCGGGGCTTTGACCAGAGCCGGATTGCGGTTATGCTGAATAATGTTCCACTCAATGATAATGAAAGTTA
>QNCV01000073.1 GCA_003645845.1 Fidelibacterota bacterium
ATATAAGCATCATTATGATTACTGACTGGATCGTGATCAACAATTGCTGTTAATGCAACCACGAATTCTCCTTGACTGTTTTTTGCGACTATTGGGGCATATTCATGATTGAAATAATTTTCAGGATTTAATAACTGATTATTATCAATTCTTTCCCCCGAGTCCGAGTATTTTTGATAATAAACTGACGTTTTATCCCAATTGCCCTGGCTCCAGAATACCCAATAGTTTTCAAAATCGTCAAAAAATACCGATGGCTTGCTTGTTTGATTCATTACCGAATCATTAACAACTAAATTGTTACCAATTCTTTGGCCGGAAGAATCATAGAGTTGTAAATAGGTAAAATATTCAAAATTCATGAAATCATTTGATTTTGTTTTAGCCGACCAGATTACTGCAAATCCATTGTCCCGGTCATTAAAGTGACCACTAAAGTCAGTATTACTTCTGTTATCAAAAATGCTGTCATTCACTTGGAAGGATTCAATCAGAACCGAGCCATCCGGTGAATATTTTTTCGCAAATAGATTTTCGCCATTTTCTAACCAGAGACTTAAATAGTTGCCATATTCATCATACACGGCAGACCGCAGTAAAGTATTATCCACCGAATCGTCACGGGTTTTTACCAACGGGTGAGGCAACTGTACTTCCCCGCCTTCCAGGTTCATAACAATAACACTATCAAGTTCGCCTTTTTTAAAATCAGTTTCGGTAGTCTGATACCACACCTTTGAACACGGGTCCTGTGCTTGAGTAAGCGAAAAAGTGAAACAAACAATAAGAATAAATAGGATAATTTTTTCCAAGTATTTTTTATTACACATAATGACCTCAAATTGAATCTACGGCTATTAAGTTTGACACTTTTTTAGACAGGATAAAAGGATTTATCCGCTGGCTGGCGGATTATCCTGTCTGAAAAATAATTCATCTGATACTATTTAATCAACATAAGCTTCCTTGTTTGAACAAATCCCCCAACCGTTTGCAATCGGTAGAAATAAATCCCGCTGCTGAAATCTGAGGCATCCCATTCCACCTGATACAACCCCGCATTCTGCTGAGCAGATACAAGCGTGGCCACTTTTTGACCCGTCAGATTATAAACACTCAATTCAACATCGCTAACCTCTGAAAGCTGATAGTTGTTAACTGTTGTTGGATTAAACGGATTGGGATAGTTTTGATGCAGTACGAATTTCACAGGAATCTTTGCTTCCTTCATTTCAACATCTACAGCAGAAAGATCTCTATACTGAACCAGTATCGCTTTAAAGGTTGAAGGTATGGGATCTGCATTCCCACCTTCTCCATTAACCCAATAGCCTCCCAAACCTGCTTCTGTTTCTCTACTATTTGATATATAACCGACCGGGTTGTAATCACGCACCCAATCTCTTTCATCCCAATTCTTTGTACGCCCCCCGCGTCCTCTGATATGGAAACTCCACAACGGATCAATGCCATCAGACCAGACTGCCAGACGCAGTTTTGTTGTTCGTATCGGGGGATCGGAAGTCCAGGTAGCGTTAGTCATTGAATCAACACCTACTCCCCAAAAGTCCACATGTCTGCCCTCACTGTCATATTGCCAAGTACCATCGTTATGGTCGGTGCCTACACCCGAAGCCGCCTCCACCCACGCAGCGCCATCCCAGTACTCCACAGCCCAGGGTGTATATGGCTGTGGCTGACCATTGTAACAACCTCCCCATGTAAAATAATTAATATTTTTAGGCACAGGCCATTCTACCATCCAATAGTATGGGTCATCTTGTGTTAAATATCCCGCAACATAATTATAAGGCATTCCAAATTCACCCCACCTGGTATTTGGATTTTTAAAATCACCAGTTGCGGGGTCCCAAAGCATATCGGTGGGATGGCCGCGCAGGTTCGGAATTTCCTGGTAATCAAATAATTCACTTACCACGGCTTCGTCTAACAAAGCCAGGTTAATTTTAACCGTCATTTCATTTGTGGCTTCTGCTTCGGAATAATCCAGGTACTGAATCAGGCAAGCATTGGGCGATTTATCTGTCATTTTTCTTCCAGTAAAAACCATACTCCATAGACTGTCAACCCAACTCTCCTTACCATCCGCAACACTATCCGGATTGGCATAAGCGCAAAATCTAAGTTTTCTGGTCACGACAGGCTGCATGAGTCGCAATTCCAGTAATCCATTGTCCACCCAGCCGCCAATGCCTTTCAACGTATCCGCCGGCCATCCGTTATCGGCTTTGGCCAGATTCTTCCAGGTACCGGCACTGTCAATCTGGATCGCCCAGCATGTTATGGGCTGCGGTTGACCAGCATAATTACCGGTGCAGGTGATGTAATTAATATTCTTTTCGGTAGGCCATTCCACCTGCCAATACAAGGGATTCTCTTTTGTGGCCGCCATTGATTCGCCGTAGGCCATGCCGTATTCGTGCCAATCGGACGGGCTTGCCCAATCGTTCGTGGAGGGATCCCAGAGAATATCCGTGGGAATTCCCCGTCCGCCTTCCGGTGCATTCCCGCTGACCGTGGCATCCCCGGTTAACGCCAGATTCAAAAGAGAATCGGGAGTATTTGTCTGCCCGTAAATCGAGGTCAATGAAAGCAGCAAAATAGCAATTCCAGTCAGCACATATAACTGGCATTGTCGTAAACACATGTTTCGTTTGCTCAATTTGAGTGAATTCATCTCACGAACCTCTATTGTCTTTCTTTACGTGCTAACAAATCTATTCCATCACTATTATTTGTACGTTAATCCGTCGATCAACTTCCGATGCAAATCGGAAATCGACAGTGAAGCGCCCCATTCACCTTCTCCCTGTGTAATTTTCATCAATATAAGATTCCAGCCTTTTTTAAAATCAGCTTCCGCAAGATCTTGTCCTTGTTCCAGTCCACGTTCCTGATCATTCTGGTGAACAAGTTGGTGATTGATCCATACTTTAACGCCATCATCGGAGCCAATCTCCAGGATGACTTTCTGAGCGCTGTCAATCCACACATTTGTCTTTAAATAGGCAACGCTGTTTTCTGTATTGAATAATTTCAAAAGATTAACACAACCAGCGTCAAAATCGTCAACGTCAACAGGCATCTTCGTCCATTCACTATAATTACTATCTGTTTCAGGCCCAAAAGGCACATTAAACAAATCCAACCCGCCAACCCCTTTTTGGGAAAAAGGCCCGGCCACCTGCCAGACATTCACCAAATCTTCGGGACGGCGGATTTTGAAGGTGATTTTATCCATTTCGGCTGCAGTAAAATCTACATCACTCGTAATCTCTTCCGGCTCCCAGGACTGAACCACCGGTGAAACCACCGGCTCCTTGTAAGGAATCACAAACTCCTCAACACCTTCCGCATTTTCTTCAATGGAACCGCCCGAGCGCAGAACGGCCTTTCTGGCCAGCATGACACAAACATCCTGCAAAGACGGCAAATTGTAAGATGTATAGGAAAAATTTGTACTATCATCAATTCCGACTTTATATCGCTCAGGTAAGTTCTCCATACCCAGGGAAGTCGCCAGTATCCCCGCCGCATTGGAAGGATTACAATCAGAATCCTGGCCACAACGCATCGCAATCACAATGGTCGAATCCATATTACCATTTCCGTAAAGTAATCCCATGACGATATAGGCGCCGTTAATCTTGGCATCGATGTTCTCGCCTTCGGAGACACTTCTGGGGCAACTGAATCTTCGGTACGCCGGATTGAGATTGTATTTATTCTCAATGAGCTGCCATGTTTTCTGCCAGTTGTCCGGATAATTTCTGTGCCAGTTGATGACATCGCGGATGGTTTCGGCGTACTGACTCTCAGCCGGGATACAGCGCAAGCCAGCCTCTATGATTTTATGAATATCGGTTTCGAAAAACGCCTGGGCATACATAGCTCCCACAAACTGTCCGCCATACACACCATCGCCGTAATTCATCAGGCGCCCGAATTTATCGGCCAATTCAATAACAAGTTGGGGCATTCCGGGCGAAATGATTCCTGAAAAGTCCGCTTCAATCTGATAGTCGATATCGTCAGCGTGTTTATTGTATTTTGGATGCCCCGAACAGGGTGGCGCAATGCCACGACGAAGGTTATTCCGTCCGCATTCATTCGCATGCGCCAATCCATACCGGCTATTGGCAAAATCAATTCCCGCCTGCCGAATGGAAACATCGAAGCCATAATCCTCGAGTGTTTTCAGAAATGTCATTTCAACATAAATATCATCCTGCCATTGCTGATTGATCATTTCCGGTTTCCATTCAGGGACATCTTTCACCGGAATAATGCTTCCCTTATAATGGAACTCTGTCGGAGCCCCCCATCCGACTCCTGCCATCTGCCCCAGCCAGGCGGCTTTCATTTTACTTTTATATTCAGTAATAGTAATTTTCTGCACACTGGTCGTGGAATGACACCCGGATAAATAAACCATTGCTAATAAAAGTGCAATTAAACTACCGGATTTCACTATATCCCGCCTTATTGTTTATTTTTTTTTCAATGATCATAAACCCAAATCTTTTAGTAATGTCCCCGGTTTAAACAATTCATTCGGATCGATTGAAACAAAGACGATACCTGCATATCGAAATTGATTCCCCCCCTCAAAAAGCAACCCCACATTCCCATTGGGTAACACTGTCAGGCATGAATACGCCGAAGGTCCGGCGAAAATCAATTTGTCATTCGACCATGTTTTGCAGTCGTCAAAACTGGCCTTGATCGTCATAAAGTAGCGATCCCATGGATTGCCAGGATTTGAAAACAAATACATTGTTTTACCGGCATAGGGACCATATTCGATCAGACTTGCCTGGCAAACTTCTTCCACCAGTTGCAAGGCATGCTTGATTTCCGACCAGGTCTCGCCGCCGTCATCACTGTAAGCAACAGCCCGGCAACCCAAGCCATTATAGGAGCGCATGTTCATCAGCAGCCGCCCGTCACTCAGTTCAACCACCTGACTCTCATTACATCCCGGCGTGATCGGCGTACTCATTCGCCAGCTTGCGCCGCCATTATCGCTCAGGAGCACATGGGATCCGTAGCCCCGGCCTTCCCCGGCCACCTGCTCACCTTCATTGGTCGTGGTATAACTGTGATTTGCCGGAATAACCAGCCTGTTTTTATATTTCTCCGATTTTAATTGAATTCCAACCCCCGGCCCGGTGGCGTACCATCCCCAATCGGGATTCTTACAGCTTTTCGTTAAATCAACCGGCTTTGACCAGGTCAGACCGTCATCATCGGAATAAGTGATAAAGGGTCGGCGAGTACCGTCAACGTTCTTCTTAATTATTTCATCTTCTCCATAATCACCCGGATTCCAGGTCATCATCAGAATGATTCTGCCTGTGGTCTGATCGACGACTGCACAGGGATTACCGCAGGTATTTTTTCCGTCATCCCACACTACAGATTGTTTACTCCAGGTTTTTCCATTATCAGTTGATCGTTTTACCAATAAATCAATGTCCCCTGCATCCCCTTGTCCATTGCGTCCCTCCGCAAAGGCCAAGACAGTTCTCTTCTTTGTTACGATTAATGACGGTATTCTATAGAGACCGTAATCCGGACCAGACTGTTGCCACACAACAACCGGTTTGCCGGCAGTTATATCACCTCCTTTGGTACACGACATAAACGTCAAACTCAAGCAGATAATTAAAATCGCTAAACATGTCTGGGGTATTCGATTCATTTAACTCTCTCTATATATTACATCCGTAAATCATCATCCAACAAAGTGCCCGGTTTAAATAGTTCATCGGGGTAAAACGAAACAAAGGCGATTCCCAGATCCTGGTCACCACCCCACCCGATTTCATAGAGAATGCCGATATTGCCGTCGGGCAACACTGTCATACATGAATATTGAACCCGTTTTCCGTCAATCAACTTGGCGTTTGACCAGGTTTTGCAATCGTCAAAACTGGACTTAACGGTTAGAGCCGTTCGCTCATCAACAGCAGCCGGATTACAAAATAAGAACAACTTGTTACCATGGTATTGACCATATTCAATAATACTTGCCTGGCAAACGGGTTCAGCCAGTTGCAGGGCGTGTTCAACAGGCGACCACGTTTCCCCGCCATCATCGCTGTAGGATATGGCCCGGCAGTTTAATCCATTATATGAACGCATATTCATCATCAGCCGGCCATCACTCAACTCAACCACCTGGCTTTCATTACATCCCGGTTTTATTGGTGTACTCATTCGCCAGGTTAGACCACCATCATCACTTAATAGAACATGAGATCCATAACCATATCCGCCTTTCATTACTGGTTCTTCCGATTGCGTGTCGGTATAACTGTGATTGGCTGGAATAACCAAACGGTTTTTATATCTCTCTGATTTTAATTGAATGCCAATACCCGGTCCGGTGGCGTACCATCCCCAGTCAGGATTCTTACAACTTTCCGTCATATCAACCGGCTCCGACCACGTCAATCCGTCATCGTCAGAATAGCACATAAAAGGCCGACGGGTATCTTCGCTGGTTTTAGTCACTATGCCACTATCTTCAAACAAATTCCAGGTCATAAATAGTATTATTCTGCCTGTCGTCTGATCGATGACAGGACAGGGATTGCCACAGGTATTGTTTCCATCATTCCATACAATTGATTGTTTGCTCCATGTCTTTCCGTTATCATCAGAGCGTTTTACCAATAAATCAATATTACTGGCGTCCCTGCCGGATCGGCCTTCACAGAAAATTAAGACCGTTTGGTTTGGTGTTACTATTATAGATGGAATCCGATAGTGATTATAGACACCGTCCGAATCCTGCCATACATGACTCCAAATATAAGATTCCCTATCCTTATCGCTACAAGACAATAGAATGCAAAGTCCAAAAATAACTGATAGTTGTAGCGCGATCCGCTTCATTCGTTTATTCCAATATAAAACCAATAACAGACTTTCGATGCAAATACAATCATTACAACTTTCCGGTCTCGAATAGGATCATAGTTCGGTCAATTTGATATTCCGATAGCGAACCTCTGTCGGGGCGCCCGCGTGAAGCTGAAATCCGATAATCCCTTTTTTCGGAATCGTGTCGTCTTCCTCCGTATAATCAACCGTTTGATAGCCATTTAGCCAGATCTGAATATGGTTACCCCGGCATTTCACAACCATTTCATTCCATTCATTTTGACGATAGACCTTGACGATCTCTTCCTGATTTGCGGTAACCAGCATCCGGTTGCGGCGCGCCTCATCATAAAGGCTGCCCCAGACCACACCAAAATCCCCGATCGGGCCACCCGCGTCAGCCTGATATCCGCTGACCTCAGGTCCCCCGGGAATCCGACGGCTTCGAAATTGGATACCTGAGTTATCTCCCGGCCCCATAATTTTGATTTCCAGTTTTAATTCAAAATCATCATACTCTTTTGTCGTGCAAAGGAACATATTATGTGGAATCTCTTTTTCCAGTGAACCGGCCACAATGCATCCGTCTTCGACATGAAACCAGTTCCGGTCACCGTCCCAGCCGGTAAGAGTTTTCCCGTCAAATAGCGAAACAGCAGCACCGTCCCCACCCTTTTTTAAAAGGGAACAGCCCAACATACAAACGATTAGAAAAAGCAACGAAATGTTTTTAATTACCTTGACCATAATGCCTGTCTCCCTGATTTAGTATTAATATTATCTTTCATTCTCTTTTTAGAAAATACATCACTTTAATCGGCCAACGTAAAGGAGTATAGTTTTGCGTTACTGAATTCAAACCGCAGACGGATATTCCTGCTTTTCGTCTGATCCGGGAAAGTAAGGAGACCATCGCTTATCGTTTCGGTCACCGGCTTAGCCAATGCCAGACATTTTTCATCCTTATCCAATATCGCTACCTTTACCCAGCCATCCTTTTGTACATCCGCCGAAATCCGAACATTCCGGCCGTCATAGGGTATAACGGCAGTAGTAATGACTGCGGATTGACTTTTTAACTTCGGTTCATAACCGGCAAATCCGTCCGGGCGCAATGTGGCCAGACAGAGGGAACCGTTACGCCATCCGGAATGCAGGTAGTCACTCCCGCCATAATACAACCGGATTTCATCTTTCAGGAATATCGGATAGGCGCAGGCATAGACACAGCCATAGTCATAATCCAGAACCGTATCCGAGCATGGAATCAGTGGAGTTCCCGGGCATACACGATTCCAGGTTTTCGTATCCGGACTCCAGGTCAGTTCCGTCCAGACGCGATCAGCCTTCTGATCATGAATCATTACCAAACCGAGGTAGACCCCTCCATAATAGAAAACCGGCATTGCATAGGTCTGGTGATTTTTATCAATTCCTTCCAGAACCAGCTCTGCCCGTGTCCAATGAATAAAATCATCGCTTTCGATTCTGACGACCTGGCGTCCCTTCTCTTCTCCCCATGAACGGGTAAACCCCACATACTTATCCAGCGTCGGCGCCCATAACGCATTGTTGTGTGTATCTCCGGCCACATCGGCATCAGGGCAGGCAATCGCTTGCCCCCAATGGATTCCATCAGCGGAAAAGGCGACAGAAATAATTTCACTTTTCAGGATTGCTTTGTAGCGACGAGATGGGTCTTTTTCACGAAGGTCTTTAAATATCCCCGAACCGTGCGGACCCTGCCAATGTTCGCCAATACCTCCGCTTCCCCGCCACAGAATATTGTTAGATTTGCTGTTTTCATATTCAACTAAACCGAGTTCCGGTTTCTCCCAGTGAATACCATCTTGTGAGATAGCATAACAAATAGCCATTTCTCTATTGTCGGGTGAGTCATATTCCCTGTTTTTGCGCTCCCGGAGCGACATGCCCTGCGCAGACTGATCGACGATAAAGGGACTGTACCAGCATTTATAGATATGCTCTTCTTCGTCATACATCACATTTCCATAGAGATTATCAATGCGTTTTTCCCAGGGTTTATTTTCGCCAAACAGCGGGTTGGCCTCGTGTTTTTGAACAACCCCCACGGTCAGTTTCGCATTTTTTACTTTTTCCACTATCCGGCTATCCAGCAAAAGGAAACGGCTACGCGGTGTTTCGCGTTCGCCCGTACATGCAGAAAGATTAATTGCGGCCCAGCAGATTATTATGACATTGAGCCATCGATTCACGAAAACTTTGTCTTTTCTGATTAGATTTTTCATCATGTTCTCTCTTTCTGCATGTCTGCGATTTTTAATGATCTCGCATTTTTCCCCGCCAACAACACGATTTTCATTATAATATTGGCATCATATTCCCGGAGTCAGTCCTTCATAGGAGATCCGATCAATGCCGGGGAAATATTCTTTTCTTCCGATTGTTAC
Source organism: Fidelibacterota bacterium (assembly GCA_003645845.1). GTDB lineage: Bacteria > Fidelibacterota > UBA2242 > UBA2242 > UBA2242 > B118-G9. Next base: position 9,345 of record QNCV01000073.1, read on the forward strand.
ATTTACAAACATATCTTCTCATCTTTTATCTTAAAATCTCGGGTTGACGACATTATTATAAATTGAGCCGAAAGTATACTCAATCCCCAGCCGGAGCCAGGAAGA
>QNCV01000074.1 GCA_003645845.1 Fidelibacterota bacterium
GTAATTGAAGATCAGGTTGCGGCGCATATCGATTCCGCCGGCATAGTAGAATTTGTACATCAGGTCTTTTTTCTCAGGATGTTTTCCGACGACCGCTCCGAATGTTTGAGAAAACCGTCCGGCGTCATTGGCGCGCTTCCTGGAAAATGTATAGGCAGCAAAGACTTCATAGTACGGATTATCATTGGGTACCTTTAAATCAGCCGTGCCGATGTCGGTTTCGCTGTATGAAGTATTGAATTTCATATCCTCTTCATCTACGTCTACTTTTGTACCGATTTTGTAATAACCACCAAAATAGACTCGGGTAGAATCATTATTTGAAGACGGTTCCCAGTTTCCCAATTCATCATAGACGCCATTCTCGAACATATATTCTTTCTCAATCCATTCAAATTTATCCGGATTGTAGCGACTGTGGATATGTCCGCCGATCGAGAATGTATGTTCATTCTCAAAAGTGCCGAAACGGAATAGTTGCAATTTCGGTCTGAGGTTGAAATCACCGGTAAAATAGCCGGACCATTTGGAGGTTACCTGAAACTTATCCGTGATACCGAATCCCCATGAGAGACCGCTGAAATACAGAGTGCTCTTATCCAGAGTATATCCCGTAGGATCGTAGAATACATCGATCTGACGTTCACTGTTCAGTGCGAATTTTTCTTTCATTCCGGTGATTTTTTTGCCCTTATCCTGAAGTCCGTATCCGATGTCGGCGATATCGGTATTATCGATTTTTAACAGTCCGTAATCAGTCAGTAAATCGGTATATTTTTGATTTTTTGATAAAATCCGGCCCTTAAGTCTATCTCCGGAGATTAATTTGATGGTAACCACTTCTTCGAGAATGTCGTCCTGCTGAACGGTGATGATACCATATTTGGTTTTGATCCTGATTTCGCCGGATTGTGCGTCAGTAGCTATAACAGAGCCGGTGATCTGATCCCCGTTTTTAAGATAAATAGTGCGTTCTTCGGATTGCTGAGCATTCGCAAAAAGAGAGACACAGAAAAGAAACAGTACAGTGACGAAAATCTTTTTCATAGTCCACTCCCGATTTATATGTTAAAACAATATATTAATTCCTGAAGGCCCAGTCAACGCCAAAAATTTTCAGACGGTTGCGGTAGAGCACACCGGGTAGTGGGGAAAATGCCCGTCCCTCGGCATTATAAATCGAATAAAAGATATGGAAAGAGCTGATTCGTGCTCCGATTATAAAACCTAATTGCAGCCGTTCATTCGTGTAGTACTCACTGTTTGTGGCAACCTGTGTCCGCATCTGTTCGAACCAGCCAATCGTATTTGATCCTTTCAGATAATAAAGGTCACCGGAAAGGTAGAGATGCAGGTTGTTTTCAAAGAGGAAAAGATCTTTGGTAAAGCGCGACCATCCCTGAAATACCAACGACGAATTCTGATCCGGTGAGGGTGAGACGATGCTTTTGCCTTTCAGTGAAAAGTACCGGGGCAACATCAACTTGAATTCTTCGGTGAAATACAATCGACTAAGCTCTTCCGCCAAAAAGCTGAAACCGGTCGCTTCGATTGTATTTTTAAAAGGCATCAGATAGTCGGCGCGGGTGTAATGAACGGCAGATTTGAAATAACTATTGCCGAAGCGATAATGCAGGCCGAGGGATTGTTGAAAAGCGGTAAAACCGTCATCATCAGGATACGTTGAATTATTTCCGCCGATGTTTGTATAATAACTTAACGGATAACGAATGAAGTCAAAGGTCGATTCAAGATTCAATGTCAGGCGCCGATTAGCCGTATAAAGTGCATGAAAACCACCCACCGGTTGTGTATTGACAGAGCCTAATGACACTCTGTATCGAAAGCGACTTTCCCCGGAGGCATATTCGAATGATTGTTGATACTGCAGGCGATTTTTACTCATCCCATGTCTGACGAAAACACTTTCTGTCAGGGATTGTGCTTTTAGGGTGATTTTTCCTGACCCGGCATTGAATGTCCACCGGATCAGTCCGGAGTATTGAAAGGCTTCGGCATTGTACTCATAGATACTGCTGTCATGAATGGTGTTGTATAGGTAGTTCGATGCCTGGATACCAATGGCTAAAGAACTGTTTGGTTTTAATTTTTCCCCGGTCAAATAGAAGTTCGAACGATATTCCTTGAGACGCCCGGCGTTGGTCCAGCTGAGAAATGTTTCTCCGTCGGAAGTACCTAATTCGGAAATGTGCATCATGCCCGGGAAATATTTCTGATAACTGCTGCCGGCGTTAATGGTCCACGGTTTGACCAATTTCTTTATATCGAGAAAGAAATTCTGAATGATACTCTCTTTGAAATTATTGAGCTTAGGCCCCAGCAATCCGTAAGCGCCGTCGTACCCCAGTTTTTCTCCATATAAGCGCCAATAAATGTTTTCGGAAATATTTCCGGCAATCTCTGCTGAAAAATTCAGAAATCCATAATCTCCCCGATAATAATCAAACCGGGAATAATTGATTCCGGAATCGGCAAATACAGGACTGAGACTGATTTGTATCCCGGAAGGGTCAAGAGTGATGCTCTGCTGGCGGGGATTGAGCCAGGCAACGGGAACAGACCCGTAAAGCGGATCATCCATGTTGAAACCGAGATATTTGATTGAACCACCATATTCCGGCAAGCCGTAAGGATTAAGACTGGCGTTGAGACCCCAGTCATCGAGAGGAGCGATGATCAAATTGCTTTCCGATAGTAGAAATTCACTGGAATTCAAAGGCTGATAAGCGGTCGTATCCTGCCCGGACGCCAGGAGGTAAGTCACCGATATTGCACTGATTATTATCCGAAGGATCGTTTTTGAAATCATAGCATCATGACCGATATTTTACCGGATATGTTTCGGAAAAGAAGGGAATGGCCTTATAGGTCTGTTGAGCGGCATTGGGAACCAGCAGGACAAATACCAGAACGTTGCTGATGATATGAACCGTGCTGAATGCCAGGCCGGCGATAATCGTTGCGACGGTTTCATGGAAGGTAAATCCTGCGGAAATGGGAAACGCCGCTGATGTGAAAACGTCGTAAATCAGGGTCAATCCCAGACCCGTGCCGCCGATTATCAAAGTGTCTTTCAGTCCCGGTTTAAAGTTAATTACAAAATGTCGCAGGGTGGCGCCGGAAAGGCTGACAAGAGTCATAGCCAGTACTTGAGTGAGCAGAAGTGGCGGAAATAACAGTCCTGACCCCATCGGATTAAGCGCCGAGAAAAGAAATTCACCGATAATGCCAATTATCATTCCCCGTCGAAAACCCATCAGAACCCCGGCCAGAAAAATCATCGCCGTGATTAACTCGACGTTGGGAATAAATGCAAGAGCGTAACCAATCCCCAGAATCAGGGCAATAAAAATTCCGCTGTAGGCAATCTGACGTGAGAGTTGGCGATCCATAAAAATAGGTTCCTTAAAAGCATTGCAAGTTTACAAAATTTGGTTGTAATAATGAAAGAATGGTTTGCAAAATCACTAATCGGGTGAGTATTTGGCGGTGAATTTACCCGGAATCCGAACCTTTAAACAGGGGGCGGCGGAAGTAGTTGTTTTTATTCGTCCAGTTTCCTTCGGTATTATCGTTGCTCAGTTCCCGTGTCATCTGGTTTAACCGGGTGTCCATTTCGTCAATAAAATAAACGATCAGCGCCTCCGGAAAACTGGGCTCCTTGGGTGATTGCCATTCCAGTTTGCCCTGGTGGGAGAGGATGATATGCTCCAATTTTAATTTCAGCATTTCCGGGAAATCATCGATTTTCGCAATGGTTTCCAGTAAAATGTCTCGTCCGAGCACAATATGCCCGATAAAATTTCCGCAGTCGGTATAATCGGTTGCCAGACCGGAGTCAAGTTCCCTGATTTTGCCTATATCGTGCAGGAGTACGCCGCTGATTACAAGTTCTTTATCAAGTTCAGGATAAGTGTTGCAAATTCCGATTGCGACATTCAACATGGCGTGAGTATGTTCCAGAAGACCGCCCCGGAAAGCGTGATGAAGAATCATTGATGCGGGATGGGTCTTCAGAATACTTTCGTGCTCTGTATAAATGATTCGGAGTAATTTTTGAAGGAAGGGATTGGTAATCCGGTCGATTGAATCCATGATTGCCTGCCACATTTGTCCTATGTCCTTTTGCGTGGAGGGGATTAGATCGTCAAGCGTATATCCATAGGCTTTGTCCTGCGCAGGGACGACGCGACGGATGCTGCTGATTTTCAGCTGGAGCTCATTATTGAAGGATGTAATCGTGCCCTTTACCGCCACGGGATCGCCCTTTTCAAATTTCTCCGAAAACGTTTCAACATTGTCCCATATCTTTGCATGAATCGTACCGGTTTTATCCATCAAGGTAATATTCAGATACGGGTTATTGTTTTTGGCGATTCGAATATCTTTTGAAAATACCATAAAGAATCCCGAAACGGTCATATTTTCCCGGAAATCGCTGATGAATTTTCGTTCCATTAGAACCTCTTGTTTTGTTGTTCTATAATAGTCAAGATTTGAAAAATAATCCAGACTTTATTGTCAAAGTAAAAATGGCAAATTGATTTCATCAGTCCTTTTCAAACGGAAACGGGAAAATTGGAAATTCTTATCCCGCAATAAAATTGTCGCAGAGAAAAAAACCGCCCGGATGAGATTCTTCCGGACGGTATAAGAGACAGTCGTATGTCAATTTATACAGGCATTTCCCGCTCTTTGCAGATGATGTTCATGGTTTCCAGTTCATCCAGAACCGGGTTGTAAATTTCAGGCAGAACCGGGGCATGAACACCGGTGAGGTTGATTTTATTCTGAAGAATCAACCGGGTGGCGATGGCGGCCGGGAGACTGACAGTGCGGGCCATGGAGGAATCGCCGTGGGGAATACCGAAATCGACGAGGGTAGAGGTAATCCGCTTCTGTTTGTCCGGCCATTCCGCCAGAAAATCATGATAGAGAACAATCATATCGCGCTCACCCTCACGGTAAGGCATTTTTTCCAGGAAACGTACCGTCATAATGTCGAGATAGGTGGTCTCGTCGGGGAGGGGATCGTCGCTGAAAAGTCCCAGCCATTCCAGATTATCCAAAACATTTTTGCTGGAATCCTGTTCCAGAAAACGGCTTGTGGCGTCACGGGTACTTTCATCCTCCTTTGCATTTGTCAGGCGACGGGTCAGATCGTTATATGTCATACCCCGGAGATTGTTGTGTTCGGCATCGTCCAGAAGTCCAAGTTTGGCGATACAGAGCAGGGTATCGCACCAACCGATATTGCGGATGGTGCCTCGAAACATGGTTTTCACATCTTTCAATCCGTAGGTTTCAATGTAGGGCAGTGAATTCCGGTTGGGATAGGTCTCGAATTCCGGTTCTCCTTCTATATGAAGCGGCCAGTGATGTCGGAACAGGTCTTTGCCAGGAATCTCGATGATTTCACCGTTTTTCATATATTTGGCATCGTTACGGCCGGCCATCAGGACGCCCCGGGGGCTCCAGCTGAATTTGTACCCAAAGGGATTATCATTGGCTTCCGGCGCCGGCAGGCCACCGCAGTACGAGCGGAAGCTGATGACTTTACCGCCGCTGTTTTCAACTTTATGAATAATGCGCATTGCCGACATGTGATCAATTCCGGGGTCTACGCCGATTTCATTGAGAATCAGGATTCCGGCGTTTTTCGCATCCTGATCAAGGGCCTTCATGGCATCGCTGATATAAGAGGTTGTTACCATGTTTTTCTTATATTTAATACAGTAGCCGGCGACTTTGACATGATAGGTGTATGGAAGCAGACTGATGGCCAGGTCACAATTCCGGATCAGCTTTTCCAACTCCTCATCGTTTTTCACATTCAATTCAATTGCTTTGCCATGGGGATGTCCGTCAACCAGTTTGACCGCTTTACTGACTGTACGGCTTGCTACCGTTACATTGAATTCGGGAACATCCAGCAAATACCTGACCAGCGGACGTGATACCAGGCCAGCACCAAGCACTAAAACATTTTTCATAATTTTCTCCATTAACGATTAAGCATTGTCAAATTTACCTGAATCAAAGATTTTTTATAAAGTCACGCATGTAGCGAAAGTCAGGAGTAAAATTGCCGTGATACAAGATTGTTGCCCGCTTGAGTTCGGGTGGCAGATTGACCGATTGAAAATCAAGACTGAAATCGGTTTTCAGAAGCGCGGGAATGAATTCTTTCAGCACCGAACTGAAGATTGTCGATGATTCCTTCGGCAATTCACAGGGCAGATTATCGACGGCCAATAGGACCGGACCTTTGCCGGAGCTTCCGTACTGAATTTGTTCAGTGAGGGGGTCATAGACATATACCGGTTGTCCGGAGTCGGTTCCTTTAACATTACACTCGATGGAACCGCCGATGTCGCAGGTAATATCGCCAATGACTTTCAGGGGCAATGGATTACCCGATGAATAGCGCTCTTTAAGATACTTTTTGGTGACAAGACGGGGATACATCGTGTCCCAGTAAATTGCATTTATCAATACGGTTAAACAGGGTAAATATTCTTCGAATATTGACTCGTATTCTTCGGGATGTTGATAATATTTCTGAAGGTCAAATTCGGCTCCGGCTGTTTTCGGTCGAAACATGTGCTCTTCTTTGAATACGACTTTGTACAGATGATTCTTAGAAAAATCACCTTTCTCATAGAATTCCGCCAATTTTTCCGGGCGGATCTCAATATGCGGAAATATATCAAATATTTCCTGAGCGCCCCGGGAAACATTGCCGTAACCGGTAAAACCGAAAATCAGGGGATTGACTGCTTCAGGCAAACCTTTTTCCGTCAATGTGGTTGCCAATTCACGATAATGGAGTTTTATCGATTCCAAATCGGGATAGTCGATTGCCTGCTTCATTCCTGCGAAAACGGTTTGGTTACCTTCGGCAGTCAGGCGTTTTCCCAGGGCCCAGAAGGAATCAATCATGCCGGCGATTCCTGCAAAACGTCCGAAAAACACCAGACGACGATCCTTTTCATCCCTGATTTTTTCATAATCGATGAGTGTTGTTTTTAAATCCACCATTTTTTTCAGCAGAGGCATATTGTAATGCTGGCCCTTGATGGTATGGGAAAAGAAAATGTATTTTTTCCCGTGTTGAAAGAAGTGGAGGGGGATTTCCTTGACAGCGAGGATAATATCGCAGTCCGAAAGATCTTCCCTGACGATCGCCCCTGCTTGCCGGTATTCGTCATCTTTAAATGCCCGAATCCGGGACGGCTGAATAATAAAAGTAACCGGTAATTCCTGTGTCAATTGGCGAATATGATCGGGGATTAACGGTACCCGGGCTTCATATTCGTTCTTATCTTCACGTCGTATTCCGATGCGCATAATCCCTCTGATATTATTAAGAACTTTAGAAAGTTAAGTGAAATTACACGGAAAGGAAAGGGATTTTAATTTTCAATAATGAAAATGTCGGAAGGGCTTTTTACCGCAGAGTTCCCGCCGTAGACGGGAACTCTGTCCTGTTCTGTTTTACTTGAGTGAAGAAGGATAGCTCTGATAGTATCCGGGATCGGCCGAAATTTACCGAAGACTATCTTCCAACGCTGTGGCGGTTTCAGTACGGGAGTCGCGATACTTCACGATGATGGCGCAATATCCATGCAAACCGTAACGGCGGGCGAAGGCAGACTTTTCCAAAGGGCGACTGCCGGGGATGACCACGGCGTTTTCCGGGATTTCCAGCGGCTGCTCTTTGTTTCCCTTTAATATTTGCTGACGAGTGAGATCGTAAACCGGGATCGAGGCGGTGAGAATTGTGCCCGCTGCCAATACTGCTCTCCGCCTGACAATAACACCTTCAAAGATGCCGCAATTGCCGCCTACCATTACATCATCTTCGATGATTACTGGTCTGGCGCCTATGGGTTCGAGAACCCCGCCAATCTGGACCCCGGCGCTAAGGTGAACCCGTTTGCCGATCTGAGCGCAGGAACCGACCAGTACATGGGAGTCAATCATCGTATCGGAATCCACATAGCCGCCGACATTTATATAAGCCGGCGGCATGATTACGACGCCGGGCGCCAGAAACGCTCCGCTGCGGATGCTGCTGCCGCCGGGAACGATCCGTACTTTTTGATGAATGGTAATAGTTTGCAGCGGATAGCTATCCTTATCGAAAAAGGGGAAACGATCGCCGGAATAATCGGTCATCTGTCCGTAGCGGAATCCCAGCAGAATACCCTTTTTGACCCAGTGATGAACCTGCCATTTTTCGCCGTCAAATTCCGCTGCCCTGATACGTCCCGTATTCAGATGCTTGATAAACTCGTTGAAAATTGGCCGGAAATTTTCGGGCGTTTGTTCAGGCGAAGCGGAAAAGAGGGTTTCAATTGTATGTTGAATTTGTTCCATGATAGTTCCGGATATTATTGTTGATTGTTTGAGTTTAGCAGGTTTAAATCGTCAAGAATTGCCCGCAGAGTTTCCCGATTACGGGGGGCCATTTCAACCAGCGGCAGTCGGAAATTAGCCTCAATCAGTCCCATCATAGCCATGGCGGTTTTAACCGGGATCGGATTGCTCTCAATAAAGTTTGCTTCCATCAGGGGCAGCAACCGCTGATGCAGCTCCCGCGCCCGGTTCCAGTTTCCCTCCAAAGCGGAGGTAATCATTTGATTGAACAGATCGGGAACTTCATTGACTATGACGGAAATGGTTCCGTCGCAGCCAAGTGCAATGAGAGGCAGACTCAGAGCGTCGTCTCCGGAGAGAACCAAAAAATCGGCTGGACGATCACGCAGAATGTTCATAATCTGGGACATGTTTCCGCTGGCTTCCTTGATACCGATGATGTTGTCAATTTCCGCCAGCCGCAGGACGGTTTTTGCGTCAATATTGGAACCGGTGCGTCCTGGCACATTGTAGATAATCAGAGGCAGACCGACCGATTCGGCGATTGTCCGAAAGTGGCGGTAAAATCCTTCCTGAGTGGGTTTATTGTAGTAGGGTCCCACAGAAAGTATGGCATCGGCGCCTTGCACTTCCGCATGTTTGGATAGTGAAATAGCCTCATGGGTGGCATTACTGCCGGCTCCGCAAATCACCGGAACGCGGTGATTGACCTGTTCGATAACAATATCCATGACACGTTGATGTTCTGTATGTGACAGGGTGGCGCTTTCGCCGGTGGTGCCGCAGGCCAGGATGACGTTTGTGCCCATGTCAATTTGCCGGTCAACGAGCATCCGCAGTTTAATTTCGTCAATTTGCCCTTTTTTGTCGAAGGGGGTGATGAGTGCGACGGTGGACCCGCGAAATTGTTCAATATTCATAAGGATTTCCTTTCATTTAAAAAGTTTGAGTTAACGATTCCATGAAGTCGTCCATGGTATAAATGCCCTTTTTA
>QNCV01000075.1 GCA_003645845.1 Fidelibacterota bacterium
AATTGATGAATGGTTTACCGACAATGTTCTCCAATCGGATAAAATGACATATTACCGGATTTACGCCGGCAATCGGAACTATTACACTCTCGTCACCAATCCTATATTTATAAGAACAAAATAATCAGAAATCAATCTTCCGTTTTATAAGCAATCTTATATAAAAGAAATGTTATCGCCGCCAGAAAGCAAAATTGAGCAAATTGAAGATAGGCCTGAGCTTCAACGAAGAATGGTTTCATCGTAAATCGTGAGACCAAACCCAAAATCAGAGAAATTACGGCTAAAATTATGCAACTTTTAATGATTGTCCCCATTGTCCCTCCATTATAGATGTTTCAGTTGACACTCTTCTCCAAAATAATTCTTAGTAGCGCCATAATCAAGCAAATAATATGATTTGTGCAATCCATCAGCCCCAGACATTTCCCTGGCTTGGTTACATCGCCAAAATAATGCAATCCGATGTGTTTGTCATTCTGGATAATGTGCAATTTAAAAAGAACGAATGGCAAAACCGGAACAGAATCAAAACGCAACAGGGTCCGCAATGGCTGACCGTACCGGTGCTCCACAATTTTGGGCAATTAATCAGTGAAGTGGAAATCAATAACAACGTAAACTGGCGTCACAAACATATTCAATCCCTGCAAACAAATTACGCAAAGGCCGATTATTTTAACCAATTAATGAGGGAAATTGAGGAAATTTATGACCGGGAGTGGAACCATTTACGGGAATTTAATTTAGCCGGAATAAAATGGATTCTCAGATTATTGAAAATCAATACACCGATCTTCATGGCATCGGAAATTCCGGAATTAAAAGACCGTCCGGAAATCACACCGGACGAGCGTCTTATTTTAATCACCAGGGCTGTGCATGCTGACAGCTATCTGTCCGGAGCAGGGGGTCGGGATTATCTGCAAACAGAGCTATTCCCCCGGCAAAACATCCGGCTGATGTTTCAGCAATTTGTCCACCCCCGATATAAACAGTTGCACGGTGATTTCATCAGCTATCTCTCCGTTTTGGATTTATTATTCAACGAAGGGCCTGATCAAGCGAATAAAATTATCAAAGGAGGAATCCGATGACAACAGGCATAAAAAAAATGAATATTCTGGCCATTGGCGCCCATCCCGATGACATTGAAATCGGATGCGGCGGCACCCTTGCGAAATATGCTTCCTACGGTCACAATATTTATCTGTTCATTGCCACAGATGGAAATGCCGGTGGAATCGGAAAAGTCCGAAAAGTTGAGCAGGAAAAAGCGGCCGGGATTCTGAAGGTAAAAAAACTATTCTGGGGTGGTTATATTGACACTGAACTGGAAATTCATAAAGAAACCATTATGAAGGTTGAGGAAATTATAACCATCACTCAGCCGGACATTATCTTTGTCAATTTTCCGGACGACACCCATCAGGATCACCGACACATTGCCGATATCACAAATTCAGCAACCCGCTATATCCGTAACGTTCTTTTCTATGAAACACCGACAACGCAAAATTTTCAACCCAACGTATTCGTAGATATTGGTAAAAAATTTCTGAGGATCAAAATGGAATCGTTGAAGGCGCATTCTTCCCAAATCGACCGGACAAATATTGCGGGGGTCTCGATACTCGAACTGGCTCAGTCGGCAGCTCACTTCCGAGGTGTTCAGGCCCGGGTTGCCTATGCCGAAGCATTTCAATCACTAAGACTGTTTATCAATATATGATGGTTCCACATTACAAACCGAGTTTTGGAGAAGCCGAGAAACTCGCCGTCCGGCAGGTTCTGGATTCCGGATTTATTGCTCAGGGGCCGAAGGTCCGTGAGCTGGAAAATCTTCTCTCTAAGGCGCTGGGAAAGCAATTTGGTATTGCCGTTTCATCAGGCACAACGGCGTTGATTCTTGCCCTGAGAGCGCTAAAAGTCACTTCCGGCTCTGAGGTTATTATTCCATCCTATACCTGCACTGCACTATGGCACGCCGTAAAAGCCGTCAATGCGACATCGGTATTTGCCGATATTGAAAATCGCACCTGGAATCTTGATCCCGAAGATATATACAGAAAAATTACTAAAAAAACATCAGCCATTATTTTCCCCCATATGTTCGGTCAACCCGGACGGATTCGGGAATTACTGGATTACGGGATACCGGTAATTGAAGACATTGCCCAGGCCTTCGGAGCAAAAATTAAAGGTAAACCGGCAGGATTTTACGGAACAATCAGTATCTGTTCATTTTACGCCACAAAGATACTTGGTGGCGGCGAAGGCGGTATGCTGTTTACCGACAGCGCTGAAATCGACTCATATTTGCGGAATATTCGCGATTATGATGAAAAAGAATCGTTGATTCCCCGAATTAATGCAAAAATGACCGATATTCATGCGGCGATTGCGCTGGCTCAGTATCATCGTTTTTCAGAATTCACAGAGAAACGGAAAAGGATACTGACTCAGTATTCGTCCGTTCGTGGAAATCACCGCATTCTCATACCCACCGATAGTACTGAATTCCAACCAAATCTTTTCCGCTGTATTATCGATCACCCTGAAAAGAGTGCCGATGAACTTATTCAACTTGGAAAAAAATCCGATATTACTGTTCGAAAACCTGTTTTTTATCCGATTCATTATTACCTGAATGATAATAAGTTACCACACACGGAATCAGCTTGGAAAAAGCAGGTTTCTATTCCTATATTTCCGAATATGACCGGCAAAGAGATTGAGAGAGTAATGAATTTCCTTAAGCAATTGTAAGAAATCATGACCGACCGGAACCGTATATACTTCAGATTGCTGGTGTTTCCCTTTGTTTTGGCATTATTGATGCCCTGTTTTTTTAAGACCTTTTTCTCCACCTATACCTTCGGTTCTGTTTATTATTACCTGATCGCGTTTCTGATGAGTTTTGGTCTCGTTCCCCTGTTTTATAAGCTGGGCGTGATTATGAATATTACCGATATTCCCGGCGGGAGACATCATCACGGCATACCAACACCGCGTACCGGCGGTCTGGCAATATTTATTACCTTTATTGCTTCCCTAAACATTTATACAAATCCCCCGCCTGAATTCACGGGCTTATTCTGGGCTATTATAATAATCGCCGGTTTTGGTATTCTCGATGATATTAACGGTTTGCCGGCCTGGGTAAAACTCATCGGCCAGATCATGGCAACAGCCGTCCTGATCTATCACGGAATTTTTATCTCTTTTATTCCTGACCATGAATTTTGGAATATTTTCTCAATTATACTGACTTTCCTTTGGGTTATAGGAATTACAAACGCGGTAAATTTTCTGGATGGCCTGGATGGTCTGGCAAGTGGATTGGCAATAACGGTCAGTCTGTTTTATGCAGCAATATCCTGGTCCATTGGCAATCGATTTGTATTTATTGTCAGTGTTTTCTTTATGGGCGCCGTTTCCGGTTTTTTCGTATACAATTTTCGAATAGGTCGTCGCGCCCTGATATTTTTAGGCGATACCGGCAGTACCATCATCGGCTTTACTTTAGCGGCAATGGCGATTTACGGAGATTGGGGAATCCATAAGAGCGTTGATCTGGCAATTCCGATTTTATTGCTGGCCGTGCCGATAACCGATATGCTGTTGACCAACATTATGAGGATTTCAACCGGAAAAGTTCACTCCTTCAAAGAATTGTTGGAATATGCCGGAAACGATCATCTTCATCACCGACTGAAAGCACTGGGACTAAAACCAAAATCAGTAGTCATTATTTTGTGTGTTTTTACGATGATAATGGGACTATTGTCACTGCTACTAAAATACGGCGATTACTTTGAAAGTTTTATTGCTTTAGGCATCGGAATTCTTATATTTAGCGTAGTAGTGTCGCTTATGGTATTTCAGGAGCGCAAAAATGGCAATTATAAAAAAAAATAATTTTTTAATGCAAAAAATTGCATTATTTTATGTAGATGTATACTAATTACTGGAAATTAAGCACTAAACCCTTTGAAAATTCGCCGGACCCCCGGTTTCTCTATCACTCTTCAGAACACGATGAAGCTCTGATGCGTCTGCTCTATTCGATTCAGAGTTCAAAAGGCGCTGCTTTGTTGACCGGTGAATACGGTTGCGGAAAAACTCTTTTGATGCATACCATTATCGGTGAGTTGTCCTCGGGTCAATTTGATATTGCCTATCTGACGAATCCGCGTTGGAGCGCCAACGAACTTATTCAGGAAATTCTGTACCAGCTGGAAATTACTCCCGAAGGAACCAAACGGATTGAAATGCTGCATTCACTCAACGATTTCCTATTCGAGAATGTTCGTAATGGCAAACATACGATCATCATTGTTGACGAGGCCCAGATTATCGGCGATTATGAGACCTTTGAAGAACTCCGTTTGTTGTTAAATTTCCAATTGAATGACCGCTTTCTTCTGACAATGTTTCTTGTGGGACAACCGGAGTTGAATGAAATCGTTAAAAAAATCCCGCAGCTTAACCAGAGAATTGCCGTGCGCTATCATCTCAAACGATTCTCCTATGAGGATACCAAAGCGTATATTGAATACCGACTCAGTGTTGCCGGTCGCACGACGCCGATTTTTTCCGATGAAGCGTACCAGGAAATTTACAACTATTCCCAGGGAACTCCGCGAACCATCAATAACATCTGTGATCTGAGTCTCGTAATCGGTTTCGGTAAACACCTTGAAATCATAGACGGTGATACTGTCAAAGGAATAATCGAGTCTGAGAGATAATCATGGTGCGAATGAAAGATGTCCTGAAATCCTACAATGATTTGAAAAAAGATTCCTCTATTCCGCAAGATCAACCGGTCTCAGGTTCCCAAACCCCTCCATCTTCCGGTACACTCAGCGGACTGGACGCCATTCGCAATGCCATTCAATCGGGGTTGGCACAGCAAAAGCAGCAAGCTCAAAAACCGGTTTCCCCACCCCCTTCACAGAAGTCCACACTGGACCGTCTGAAGACGGCACTTGAACAAAAGGACAAACCTGCCACTACTCAGAGTTCTGCCGCCCCCATACCGGAAAAGAAAGAAGAAAAACTTTCTCCTGACGATGAGAGATTTTCGACCAAACTCTATATGACATTTCATCATCACATGGAGAAAATATCCAATGATATAAAAAACGGTAAGCCGGTTGATCCGGGCCCGTTAATAAAAGACATCCCTGATTTCTGTGAAGCTATAGAAAGCCAGGAATTTCTTTTTATTAAAGCCATCCAACGTAAGCGTTTCGCAACCTGGTTTGTTTCACATTCGGTCAATGTCGGAATATTCGCTGTTAAAATCGGCCTGGGTTTAAAATTTGAGAGAGACAAACTTCAGTCACTCGCCCTCTCAGCGTTATTACATGACGTCGGTATGATCAAAGTATCGACAAAAATTCTTTTCAAACATGGAAAATTGTCACCCGCCGAATTTGATCAGATGAAAAAACATTCTACGTATGGATATGAACTGCTGAAACATCTGAAAAATGAATTTCCTTTTGTAGTCGATACAGCCTATCAGGAACACGAGCGGGAAGATGGTTCCGGCTATCCCCGGGGATTAAAAGCCGATGAAATTCATCTGTTCGCAAAAATCGTTGGTATTGCCGATGTTTTTGAAGCCCTTGTTCACGGACGCGCCTACCGGGATGGTTTTATTACCTATCATGCTATTCAAAAAATTCTTGAGAATAAGTCAAAACAGTTTAACGTCAAAGTAATTCGCGGTCTCGTCAACAGCGTCTCCATGTTTCCGGTTGGCAGTTATGTCAAACTCAGCTCCAATGAGGTTGCCCGGGTAATTACGGTTAACAAATTACGCCCTGTCCGCCCGGTTGTTGAGGTTATTGAAGACGCCGAAGGTCGGAAATTAAAGACCCCTCTTCGTATCAATCTCGAAGAGGAGCCGCTGCTTTATATAACCAAGCCCTTATCGGACTACGCATAGTTTGAAAATAGCCTAATTTAATTCTCAATATACAGCAATAATTGAATCCCTGATTCCTTAATGAACTCAGGGATTATTTTTTTCAGAATATCCGAATTTGAAGCTTCGTTATCAGAGGCGGTGTTCCCAGCTAATAACTTTTCCTTGATTCTATCTACAATGGATGCAGTTCCCAACAGATAACCTGCACCCGTTTCGATATTCACCAAACCGGTATAACAATCCTTTTGCCGTCTACGAAGGGATTCAACTTTCATATCAGCCGCAATGTTTGTCACTTTCAATAAACAGTATTCATCGTTACCAATTACCGTCAATACATCCGGCGGATAAGAAAACTCCCCAACTATCAATTTCTCTCCGGAATACTGATCGATAATCATATTGAATGCCCGATTAAACGCATCTTCAATAGACATTTCCAATGAAAACACTGTTTTTAAAACCCCTTTGATCTCATTCCCGTCAACTAAATGATTATCACTATGAACAATCAAATAAAATACCTGCGTATCTTTATATGTGGAAAACAGACCGGCATTAATATTTTCATCTTTCGGATAAAATACGGATAAATTGTCAATTGTTAATTTTCCAGGTTCATTTTCATTTTTTATCTTTAATTTTTCCAGATCAAGGTTCAATGACGATGGCCCTAAGGCAATATTTGTTTGAATGGCGAAAGCTTTCAGGGTTGCCAGATCGGTCTCATCAAAACCGTAGATGGAGTACTTTACAGAAAAAATAATACCGACGACACGATCAGTTTGAACCAGAGGAGCGGCAATCATGGATTTCCATTTGAATTCCAGATTCTGGAACGGAATCATGCGCTCATCTTCACCGATATTACATACAATCACAGGCTCCCGGTTATTACGGATAATATCACCTACGGAGCACCCTTCAGCCCGACGAAGTTTATTGCGTTCACTTTCTGACAGGTGAACTGTGGCCATAATTCTGGAAAAATTGGAGTCCTCATCTTCCAGAGCCAGCCAGCAGGCATCGGAGTTTGTCAACGCACATGCATTTTCCACAATCGTCTGAAAAACCTCTTTCGGTCCGACACCGTCACTGATCATCTTACTTATCAACGAAATGGAGTTTATCTCGCTGGTCATCCGCTCATAAATCGATGCCGTCGGCAATCGAAATAAAAGTCCGATAAAAGACGCAATCAGGTAAACATTAATAAAAACCAGCATCGCCAATGTAAAACCTTTGACTGTAGTGCTGAAGGCAAATACCGGAAACAGAAGATTTGAAAAAAACAGATACAAACCAATGGGTATCATGAAAAAACTAATCCCAAATCCAATATACTTTTCCCGCTTATTCAGCATATTGGTCCAGGATTTATAGAAACTAATTACCAACGTAATCAACACTATCAGAACGGCAATTAACAATAAAATACCGAGATGTTCCCTTTGAAAAAGGGTCAAAGGTTCGAAGGAGTATCGGTTTTCAATCACATTAAAAACTACCGCCGATACAATACTCATTCCGCATAAAAAACGGAATTCGAAATCTGAATACCGGTTTGGCCGATAATCGATGAGTTTTTTAACGAGTAAAAGAACGCTGAAAAATATCGCCAGGGTCAGGATACTGCACACCAGTGAAGCGATATTCCATATCATCGGAAATTCGGCTAAAAACGGATTATTATCCCAGAGCACCAGATATTTTTTTAATACAACTTGCAGAAGCAAAATAGAAACAAACAGGGACATGACGGATATTGCCAATGCAACTAATGTCTTTTTCAAAGATAATTTTCGACGTCTGAAGAAAAGATTAACATGATAAAGAATCAATAATGCCGCAATCGAGATTACGAGTTCACGTTCAACGCGAAACATTTTAATAAACGACGGTACTTGATAAAAAGTGGTATCAACAAACAGAATAAAAAGCAGAATGAGAACTGTGATAAAAGATAGAAATGCTGTTTTAACTGTCTGTTTCATTACCGACGACCGATTAGTATATCCCGAAGCTTGCGGTTTGTTGTATTATTTTGCTTTTATAAATACTCAACGAATGCAATCCTGATAATAAGCAAATCTTGTAATTTACAACTATTTTTAAATTAACCACTAAAATGGTAAGAAATCGAAAACTCGAAAACGAAAATAAGGTAAGGTTACTTGGGATTATTATCTGGGCCAAGTTTAATGATAGAGGGCTTCCACGATGAGATTTCCGACTCATCTACCTGGGCATAGGCAATTATTATCACCATATCCCCTTTTTGGGCCAACCGCGCTGCAGCGCCATTGATACTGACTTCCCGGTTCCCTCGCTTCCCTTCGATAACATAGGTCTCAAACCGTGCGCCATTGGTGATATTAAGAACCTGAACCTTTTCATAAACATGTAAACCGGCCAACTCAATCAATTCACTGTCAATTGTAATGCTGCCCTCATAATTCAGGTCGGTCTCGGTAACCGTGGCACGATGTATTTTTGATTTAAGTAGTGTTATTTTACTCATTGCATTCCCACTTCTATTCAAATCACGTTACAAGTTACAGCTAATTTCATATCTTTTCAATAACGAACTTCCGAAATAAATTATCACTTGAGTTTTGGCGAGAAATCGTTACCTTTGCAATTATGATCAGTTCGATACTCCAAATAGATAAATTCCTCTTCTATTTTATTAATCGTTCCCTGGCAAACCCGGTTTTCGATTGGTTTATGCCCTTTATTACAAAACAATCCAACGTGACAATCCTTGTTCTCGTTATCCTGGTCGGAATACTTTTATTCGGCAAAAAAAGGGGTCGCATTGCAGCCACCCTGTTGCTGTTGACCATCGCAACAACAGATCCGGTGTGCTACCGGATATTAAAGCCAACATTTAAGCGTATCCGGCCGTCGCGGTCACTTGAAGATGTTCGTTTGTTGGTCGGTCGCGGCGGAAAATACGGCTTTCCTTCGAATCATGCCGCCAATATAACCGGTGCAATGATAATTCTCATTTATTTTTTCCGAAAATATAAATACTATTTTGCCACCATCGCGGGTTTAGTGTCATTCAGCCGTATTTATGTCGGTGTTCATTATCCCTTTGATGTGATAGCCGGAATAATCGTTGGAATATTTTTTGCTGTTTTTTGGATTGCACTTTGGATTATTATATCAAATCATCTTGAAAAACAGCAAAAGTTTTGCTTAGCAATCAAAGAATAGTTAGATTTAGGCATCAATGTAACCGATGGAGTGATTCGATGCCCAGTCACAGAAGAAAGAAAAAGAAAGTTCGTTTAACTCAGGGTGTAAAAACCGGACTGTATATTCTCCTGAGTCTGATCATTTTTTACATTA
>QNCV01000076.1 GCA_003645845.1 Fidelibacterota bacterium
ATCATTGCCGCCCATGCCGGTGAAGGGGATCACATCAAGCGCACGACCGAAGCCTACATCGTGCATCACGCCGATTTTATGACGTTTTTACCTTTTAAAGAGAGGTTGATAGTATGAATCTGATTGAGAAAATACTGGCGAACCACAGTAAAGTTGATACCGTTAGACCCGGACAGATCATCGATGTTGAGATCGATGCCCGGGTGGCCCGGGATTTCGGGGGTGCCAACGTGGTGAAGAACCTAATTGAAAACGGGCTGGAACCCGATGATGTTTCCAAAACCTTTTTTACCTTTGACTGCAATCCCGGTGGTTCCGATCAGAAATATGCCGCCAACCAGCATTTCTGCCGGCAATATGCCCGGGAAAAAGGTATCCGTGTTTATGATATCAATGCCGGGATCGGAACCCATCTGGCCATTGACAATGGCCTGATCCGCCCGGGCGGCACCTTTGTCTCCACCGATTCCCATGCCAATATCATGGGTGCGATTGGAGCCTTTGGCCAGGGCATGGGTGATCAGGATATCGCGGCGGTCTGGGCCAGCGGAAAATCCTGGTTTAAAGTGCCGAAGTCCGTGAAAATGATCCTTATCGGAAAACTGCCGGAAAATATCAGCGCCAAGGATATTGTCCTGAATCTGCTTGAAAGGTTCGGCGCCAACAGCCTGCTGGGCAAGGCGGTTGAGATGTACGGCCCGGTGGTGGATGCTTTAACGCTGGATGAGCGGATTACCATCAGTTCCATGGGCACTGAAATGGGCGCGATTATTGTCCTTTTCACACCGACTCCGGATATCGCAGCTGAGTTGGAGAAACGTAGCGGAAAGAAAGTCCGGGTAATCACTGCTGACGAAGACGCCGAATACGAGCAGGTGATCGAAGTTGATGTTTCGAAATTCAGACCGATGGTGGCCAAACCCGGTCACCCCCATGATGATATCGATATTCAGGCAGTCAAAGGCACCAAGATCGATTCCGCCTTTATCGGCAGCTGTACCAATGGCCGAATGGAAGACCTGCGTATCGCTGCGGGTATTCTGAAAGGTCGGAAGGTTGCCCCCGGAGTTGTCCTGAAAATTGTTCCGACAACCGATAATATCTGGAAAAAAGCCCTGGACGAAGGATTGATCAAAATATTTAAAGAGGCCGGCGCTCTCGTTTCCAATGCCGGTTGTGCCGGCTGTGCCGCCGGACAGGTTGGACAGAACGGTCCAAACGAAATTACCGTCAGTACCGGCAACCGTAATTTTGCCGGCAAACAGGGTAAAGGCAGCGTCTATCTGGCTTCTCCGGCTGTGGTGGCTGCTTCGGCAGTAGCGGGGATCATTACGACACCCGATGATCTGCCGGCAGAAGCCGCCCAATTTTCAGCTCTGGGTATCCGGCTTGGTGAGGTCAAACCAAAATCAAAACCGGCAGCGGTACCGGTCGAATTCAGCGGCAAGGTCTGGATCATTCCAATGGATAATATTGACACCGATATGATTTTTCACAACCGCTATCTGACCATTACGAATATCAATGAAATGGGGCAGTACACCTTCGATAACCTGGCGGGCTATGAACATTTTGCCAAAGAAGCCCGGCCCGGTGATATCGTCATGACAGGGAAAAATTTCGGTGCCGGCAGCTCCCGCCAGCAAGCGGTGGATTGTTTTAAATCACTTGGTATTCCGCTGATTCTGGCGGAGTCTTTCGGGGCGATTTATGAACGCAACGCCATCAATGCAGCGATGCCGATTCTAACCTATCATCCCGGCCTGATCGACGAATTGGAAATCAAAAATGGCGACCGGATTACAGTGAATCTGGAAAACGGTCTGATCCGCAATGAAGAGAACGGAAAAACCGGACAAATTGAGCCTTTTTCCGATGTCCAGATGGATATTTACAAACGGGGCGGGCTGCTCAATCAATAGGGATGATCGGATGATTTCACCAGAGGATTTGGAAAAATACCGGCAGCTGTTTCCGATTACCCGGAAATTTATCTACCTCAACCATGCCGCGACGTCACCCCTTTCCACCCGGGCTCTGGCGGCCATTCAGCAATACCTGCTGGAACGCAGTGAACTGATGGGCGATAACTGGGAACTGATCGCTGAAAAATCCCGGTATCTCAGAGAATTGATTGGCCGTTTGATCAATGCCGATGGAAACAGAATTGCCTTTGTTCCCAACACCAATACCGGTCTGAATATCGTGGCCGCGGGATTACCGTGGCAAACAGGTGATGAAATCCTGGTGCCGGAGATGGAATTTCCCTCCAATGTCTATCCCTGGCTGAACCTGGAAAAACAGGGCGTCAGGGTCCGTTTTTTACCTGTTCCCAGTGGTGGTTTGGAGCCGGAACAATTGCGAAACGCCATTACACCAAAGACAAAACTGCTGGCCCTCAGTTCGGTGGAGTTTCTGAGCGGTTATGCCCATGACCTGAAAAGTATCGGTCAAATCTGCAGGGAGCATGGGGTCCGGTTCATCGTGGATGGTATCCAGGGAACCGGAGTCATTCCCATGGATGTAAACGAATATCACATTGATGCTCTGGCCAATGGCGGTCATAAGTGGCTGATGTGGCCGCAGGGCTTCGGATTTCTCTACGTTTCGGAGCCGCTGCAGGAGTTTCTGAAACCGGCTTACGGCGGCTGGACCGGGGTGGAACATCCCGAGCAGTTTCTTAATTATCCCCAGGAACTTTCCAATGACGCCCGGCGTTTTGAAACGGGCGGTTATATGAGCGCAGCCGTGCCGGCGGCGATTGCGGCTCTGCAACTCTTTTTTGAAGTGGGAATTTCAAGGATTTACGAGCATTTAAGAAAATTAAACGGTATATTTATCAATGGACTCAAGGATCTGGGTCTGAGGCTCTTTACCAATCCGAATCCGGCTGTCCGATCGGGAATCGTCAGTTTTTATCCCGAAGAGAGGCAACAGACTGAACCACTGTACAAATATCTGGAAGAAAATCGGGTTCGACTTTCCCTGCGGGGAAATATGCTGCGCATCGCGCCGCACTTTTACACTGGCGAAGCCGAAATTAACAGAGTATTGGATATGATCGAAACATTTGTTAAAAAAGCGAGGTAATGATGAAAAAGGGTTGGATTATTTTAGTTATTTTACTAGTTGTGATCCTGATAATCTACAGCTTTTTCAAGAACAATTACAACCGGCTGGTAACGCTGGAGGAGCATGTCAACCAGTCCTGGGCTCAGGTCAGCAATCAGTACCAACGCCGGGCGGACCTGATTCCCAACCTGGTGGAGACCGTTAAAGGTTATGCCGGCCATGAGAAAGAGACCTTCGCGGCGGTGACGGAAGCCCGCGCCAAAATCGGCCAGCTGACCGTAACCCCGGAAGTATTGAACAACCCCGAAGCCTTTGCCAAATTTCAACAGGTACAGGGTGAGATTGGCTCGGTGTTAAGCCGCTTGATGGCGATCTCGGAGAACTATCCTCAGCTCAAGGCCAATGAAAATTTCCTGGCCCTGCAATCTCAGCTGGAGGGTACGGAGAACCGGATTGCCGTGGAACGCAAGCGATTCAATGAGGCTGTTCAGAATTATAATACCACCATTCGACGTTTCCCCACCAATATCCTGGCCGGGATGTTCGGTTTTGAGAAGAAGCTCTATTTCGAAGCTCAACCCGGCGCAGAAACGGCTCCCGCGGTGAAATTTTAATCCGGTTATCCAATGAAAAAAACATTTAAATCGCTCCTGCTTATTTGTCTGTTGTTTATTCTGAGCGCAGGTCTTTTTGCGCTGGATGTTCCTCCGCTGAAGGCCAGGGTCACCGATCTGGCCGGCGTGCTCAGTCCCAGTCAACGCCAGAAAATTGAAGAGGGGCTTTATCTCTTTGAGTCCCGTACTTCCAATCAGATAGCGGTACTGATTATTCCGTCTCTGGAAGGGGAATCACTGGAAGACTACTCAATTCGTGTAACCGATAGATGGAAACTGGGTACCGGCGACAAGGAGAACGGTGTGCTCCTGCTGATTGTGAAAAATGACCGCAAAATACGAATCGAGGTCGGCTACGGTCTGGAAGGCGCCCTGACGGATTTGATTGCTTCTCAGATTATCCGCAAAGATATAGCCCCCTATTTCCGGCAGGGAAACTACTATGCAGGAATTGTCAATGGTCTGAATGGTATTATGGCGGCTACCCGGAATGAGTACAAAGCAGATCCCCGTCAATATCAGCGTAGTCCTTCGGAAAACCGCAAGTCTTTCGGATCACTGATTTTCTATATTCTGCTGTTTCTCTTTATGATGGGTGGCGGACGCCGGGGACGGCGCGGTCTGTTCTGGATGCTGCTGGGCGCCAGTATGTTTCGCAGCGGTGGCGGCCGCGGTGGCTTCGGTGGTGGTGGCTTCGGCGGATTCTCCGGAGGCGGCGGCGGTTTCGGCGGAGGCGGCGCTTCGGGAGGATGGTAAGTTAGATGTGAGACATGAGACATGAGATATGAGGTGGAAGCATGGCGCTGATCGATAAATACTTTAGCAAAGACGATTTGCAGAAAATCACCGAGGCTTGTGAAAAGGCTGAAGAAAAAACTGCCGGGGAAGTGCGGGTCAGTATTTTCAGCAAGCGTCCCCGGAAATTGAAAAACCTCAGCCTGAAAGAAGTTGCTCAGGCAGAGTTTTTTCGCCTGGGAATGGATAAGACCCGGGATAAGACCGGAATCCTGCTGCTGATTATACTGGTGGAGCGGAAATTCCAGATATTGGCAGATAGCGGCATTAATGCCAAAGTTGATCAGCAGACCTGGGATGAATTGGCTGAAAGATTATCGGAACATTTTAAAAATGGTAAGTATCTGGAAGGTGTGCAGTATTGTGTCCGGCAAATGGGCGTTATTCTTGCGCAACATTTTCCCATCAAAGCCGATGACACCAATGAAATCAGTAATGAGGTGAGTGTACAATAAACCCATTACGTGTCTGTTTATTTCCTTGAATTTTATTTTTAAAAAATGTTAATTTACTATCGCATTGTGGGAAATCTGCCGGAATCCGGAGGAATTACGTCAATTTGATAAAATACGTCATATAATAATTTTTAAATCGTTTTTTATGAGGTGGAGATATGCAAAGAGTTTTAAGTCTGTTCCTGGGGGTGGTTGTTCTTTTTAGTACAGCATGTCAACCCAAAAAATCTGAGGAGACACTGATGCGGGAAAAGCAAGTGAAGGCAATAACGGATCAGATGATTGCCAAATTTGGCCGGGGTCAGCGCAAACGCATTCAAACCGGAGTGAAACAGGTCGCAAAATTCTGGAATGATTTCGATGGTGATAACGACGCAATGCTGACTTTCTGCATAGATAATTTTATTGCCGATGAAAAGGAACTGGATAAAGCCTTTCAACGTCTGGAGTCGGCGTTTGAAGTGTTAAACGGACTGATGGTCGAACAGGAAAGGGAATTTCAATGGAACCTGCAGGTGGATACCGGGCCGATCCTGCCGGTGGATTATCTGCTGGCCAATTTCAGTCTGGCATCCCATGTGGAAGATGATCTGTATAAGACGAAAATCGCATTCTTTGTTCTGCTGAACTTTGAGGTCAAATCCCTGGATGAACTGATTCGGAACGGTGACGACTGGTCCCGCAAGGAATGGGCGGAAGCGCGCCTGGCACAGAGATTTACATCGCGAGTACCCTCGGATGTGGCTCAACGGCGTTATGAAACCTACGTCAAGGCCGACGACTATATCAGTCATTATAATATCTACATGCACCATTTGCTGGATGCAGAGGGTCGGCGCCTTTTCCCCGAAGGACTGAAGCTGATTTCCCACTGGGGACTACGGGATGAACTCAAGGCCCAGTATGCCGAAGCCGACGGTTTTCCCAGACAACAAATGATCTACGAAGTCATGCAGAAAATCATCACCCAGGACATTCCCGAGGTGGTCATTGACAATCCCAACGTGGATTGGCAAGTGTCTGCGAACGAAGTGACCGGGGCGAGCACCGACAACAGCCGGGAGCCCGATACCCGCTATGAAATGCTGAAAGCCACTTTTGAGGCGGAGCGGGCAGTTGACTCCTATTATCCGATGTATCCGACCAAGATTGCACGGCGTTTTCAACAGGATCGGGAAATTCCGGAAGAAACCGTCAAAGCGCTGTTCACGAAACTGCTTACCTCCAGGGAATTCAAACGGACCGGCGAGTTGATTAAAAAACGACTGGGACGGGAACTGCAGCCCTTTGACATCTGGTACAACGGTTTTCGCAGTCAATCGAAATATACTGAACCGGAGTTGGACAAAATTGTCGCGGCCAAATACCCGACAGTCGATGCATTCAAGGAGGATATTCCCAATATTCTGCAGAAACTCGGATTCAGTCCGGGGACAGCAGAGTTTCTGGCATCGAAAATCGAGGTGGATGCCGCCCGGGGCTCCGGCCATGCCATGGGAGCCGGGCGACGCTCGGATAATGCGCACCTGCGCACCCGGATAGCCGAAGGCGGAATGAATTATAAAGGCTATAATATTGCCATCCATGAACTTGGGCACAATGTGGAGCAGGTCTTTTCCCTGAATAAGGTCGATTATACTTTGCTTCAGGGGGTGCCCAATACGGCCTTTACCGAAGCCTTTGCCTTTGTCTTTCAGAAGCGCGATCTGGAACTGCTGGGTCTGGCGGAAGCCGATCCGAACCGTGAAGACCTGGATGCACTCAATCAGCTCTGGTCCGCGGCTGAGATTGCCGGTGTGGCGCTGGTGGATATGGCGGTCTGGCACTGGATGTACGACCATCCGGATGCCTCGGCAGCGGAGCTGAGAGAAGCCGTTGTCAGTATTGCCCGGAATGTCTGGAACCAGTATTTTTATCCGGTTTTGGGACATAAGGATACTCCCATTCTGGCGATCTATTCCCACATGATCGACGGCGGTATGTATCTGCCGGATTATCCCATCGGGCATATTATCCAGTTTCAGATTGAAGAGTATATCAAAGGCAAAAATCTGGGACAGGAAATGGAGCGCATGTGTGTGCAGGGTTCCATTACGCCCACAGTCTGGATGAAACAGGCCGTTGGTGAGAATATATCTGTAGAACCTATTCTGAAGGCGGCCAATAAGGCCCTGAAAGAATTGTCATAAACAGTTAAACATCGAACGGTAGTCCGGAAGAAGGGCGGCAGCATTATTCTGTTGCCCTTCTTCTAATTCGCCGTAAGGTACTTTTATATATGATAACCATAATCAGACGGTATGGTTTGATCAGAATAAAATTGCTTCTCAAAATTATAATCAATATCTTTGCAACAATGGAAACCTTTTAGATAAAGATCACATGAGCTATTTTTTCGATTCTTCTATTAAGAAAGGAAAAAAATGAAATACCGGTTTGTGTTAATTATCTGGATATTCTCTGTTGTTGCCCTGACGGGTGGTGAAAAAGATCAATATCATTTTTTTGGAGCATCAATATCGGGTTTTTCCGGTTCGGGAATTACATATCGATATCGGCGCGCTGATAATTATTGTATCAAATTTGCCGGTTATGCATTCTATAATGATAAGAACACGGAAGAAAAAGATGATGAAACAAGCGTTTATGATTTTGGCCTGGAATATCAAAAAATAATATTCAGAAAAAGTTTTTTACTATTCAATTTTAGCACCGGTCTTGAGTTGTTAAACAAAGCAGAGCCTAAATCGGGATATGATAAAATTGAGACGAACCGTTTCCTGGCCGGAGTGGGTTTTAACATTGATATTTATACAAAATTCAATCCGAATTATCCTGATATAGTCATGTTTTTCGGCATTGGTGAGCGGTATTATCATCAACATGAAATCAAGTGGGATAACAGTCGACAGATGAATGAACGGAAATCCAAGGGGCTGGAACTGACCGGGACCGCCGGATTAGGTGTGGAATTTTAACAAAAAATATTCTGTATACTTTCTATTTTTACGTCAGAATTGCTATAAATTCGGAATAACGAAAAGCCCGCATTTAAACGGGCTTTTTGAGTGGTGTTATTGGACCCCGGATTATTTTATCAGAACCATTTTCTTTACCTGTTGAAATTCATCCGATCCCTTTTCTTCAGGGGCGGTTGTTTGAATACGGTAAAAGTAAACCCCGGAGCCAAGATCACCGGCATCCCATGTGATCGAATACGAACCTGCCGACTGAGTCACATTTACCGGATTGGCGACGAAGCGACCGTTGATATCATAAATTGACAGAATTACACGGGATTGCCGCGGTAATTCGTAACGAATAGTTGTCATCGGATTGAAGGGATTGGGATAATTATCGTACAGACGATAGGTGGTGATAATTGGGGATCCGGATTCTATTGCGACCGCTGTTATTCTGAAAGACCACGGGTTCTTGTCGCTGTGCGAACCCCAGACAGTGTCACCGTCGCTATATGCATAAACTTTCCAGAAGTATTTTTCCGGTGCCAGAATATCAATATGGATCGTTGTATCTGTTCCGGTGTTGATTAAAGTGTCCACAATCGCAAAACTGCTGTCGCTGCTCACAGCAAAACCATAGACAGGAGATTCGCCGGTATCCGGGTCTATGCTGGCGCTCCAGGAAAAAGTGAGAGCCGTTATCCCGCCTGTCCAGCCGTTTTCCGGACTGATCAATTCAAAGGATAAGGGCGGGTCATTAACCGGCGTTACGGTCAATAAAACGGTATCGCTTATTGTTGTATCGTACAGTGAGGCGCTGAGGACAATGTGTCCGATGCCGTTCCAGTTTTCGGTCAGACTGACCCAAACCACGTTGAACTCGTCCAGCGAGACAGCGATATCCGCAGTGTCGCTGGCAATGGCGAATTCCGGAATACTGTCCTTTGGTGAAACGCTGAACACACTGTCAAGATCAGCCAGTTCAAAATCCGGGGTATCTTCGGGAACTTCCCGGTCAGGAACCGGTGAATCGACACGGACAGTAAGCGCAGAACCGCTACTGCCGTGGATTTCCAGAACGACAGTGCCTTGCGAATTGAATAAAGCGTTCCCCGAAGTGTAGATACTATTGATATTTCTTACCTCAACTTGCGCCGAGTAATCCCAGAGCCGGTAGCCGATGGGATTCCCCGGCGTAAAACCGTCTTTTTCGGAAGTAGTGGGATCGTCGGTGGCGGCGACGAGGGCCAGATATGACCCGATGGGGCCGGTTACAACACCGGCGCCGACACAGATATCGCCGTCGAAAATTCCGATTTCATTACCCGTCTCCGCCGTTGTGTCATCAATGGTAATGGTGGTCAGGTAG
>QNCV01000077.1 GCA_003645845.1 Fidelibacterota bacterium
CTTGCTGCAAAACTGAATATTTCGAAAAACCAAACTTCAGAGGATATATTTATCTATTTTTCCGATGACAAATATCTGATCCATCATTTACCGGAAAAACCTCAGAAACGCCCGTTCGGAATCAGGAAAAAGGATAATATGCTTTTCCGGACTGATTTGGAGTCAATCTATACACAAAAGGGAAAAGAATACGTCTCAAGAAAAAACATTCGTTTGCTGGGAGAACATAATCTGCTGAATATTATGGCTGCTCTGAATGTTGCCGAACATTTCAATATTTCCAAAAACACGGTTCTTAAAGTATTGAAAAATTTCGCCGGCATTGAGCATCGTCTCGAATTTGTAGCAACAATCAAGGGCGTTGATTATTACAACGATTCCAAAGCCACCAATGTTGAATCCGTCAAATATGCCCTGAAAAGTTTTACCCGACCGGTGATCATCATTATGGGCGGACGGGACAAGGATTCGGATTTTTCCACTCTTCTACCCTATTTATCAGAAAATGTAAAAGAAGCCGTTCTGATTGGTGAAGCGGCTCAAAAAATCGAAAATGTTATTAGAGGAAAAATTAAATATTTCCATGCCGATTCTCTGTCAAACGCAGTCGATTATGCCAAAACGATTGCCGTGGCCGGCGATGTCATTTTGCTGGCGCCCGCATGTGCCAGTTTTGATATGTTCGACAATTATGAACACCGGGGTCGTGTGTTTAAAGAAATTGTTCAATCAATAGCTGATAAAACAGATGAGAACTAAATACTACCAGTCAATTGACCAGTTTTTCTTCGTAATCGCGATACTGTTGATCGGATTCGGCTTTGTCATCCAGTACAGCGCCAGTTCATCACTGGCCGCCGCCAGATTCAACGATCCCGGCTATTATATGAGAGGTCACCTGATACGAATGATCGCCGGTATACTGATCGGATTATTTTTTCTGAAACTGGACTACAATCATTTGAAGAAAATGGCCTTCTGGTTCGTTTTAATATCCTTTTTCGCTCTGATTTTCACATTAATCTTAAACCGATCGGGAAATTCTGCCACGGCCCGCTGGTTACGGATCGGTCCTTTTCGATTTCAACCGTCGGAATTTGCCAAATTCTCATTGATTATCTACCTGGCATCCTTTTTTGACCGGCATTGGGATAATATCGATGATTTTAAGAAGGGTTTTCTGCCACCGGCGACTATTCTGTCTCTGATAGTCATTCTGATCGTCGTCGAACCGGATTTCAGCACCGGCGCCGTCATTGGCATGCTCGGTATTACCATTATGATCATTGCCGGAACGAAACTTATTTACCTGTCTCCCTTTGCCGGACTTTTTCTGATTTTTTCAATCGTTACCGTCATCCGTTCTCCTTATAAATTAAAACGTATTATCAGCGCTTTCAGCGGTAATACCGATATTCAGGGCGCCGGATATCAGGTCCACCAATCCCTAATCACTCTTGGAAACGGTGGTTTTTTGGGGCGCGGACTCGGTGGCAGTATCGAAAAGAACCTTTTTCTACCCGAACCTCACACTGATTTCGTCTATGCGGTGGCCGGTGAAGAATTCGGCTATATCGGCGCCATGCTGCTTCTGCTGTTCTTTCTTGCGTTATTTATTCGGGGAATTCAGATTGCATTTCGCTCGCCAGATGTTTTCGGCAATTTGCTGGGTATCGGATTATCCGTCAGCATATTTTCCTACGTACTGGCCAATGTGGGAGTTGTTACCGGAATTTTTCCCGTCACCGGTCTGCCATTACCTTTTTTAAGTTATGGTGGCTCTACCATGTTGTACAATTTCGCCTGTATTGGAATTCTTCTGAATATTTCCAAATCAATGACCAAAAAAGAAAAACCGCTAATCCTGGGACCCGTTCATGGATAAATCAAGCAACAAAAAAACATTAAACGTTCTGGTTACCGGAGGCGGCACCGGCGGACATCTCTTTCCCGCCATCGCACTGATGGAGGAATTGGGTGAACGGCAAACGGATAATTTCGAAGTAAATTTTCTGTTCATCGGAACCAGGCGGGGGATTGAATCATCCGTACTTGAACATTTTGATTACCCCTTTCGCAAAATCTGGATTCGCGGCTTTCAGAGAGGCTGGACATTCCGCGATATTGCCACCAATATTCTGTTCCCGGTCAGGCTTCTGGTCAGTTTAATCCAATCACTATTCTACATCCTCTCCTTCAAACCGGATATTGCTGTCGGAACCGGCGGTTACACTTCGGGTCCGCCCCTTCGAATCGCCGCTCTTTTGAAAGTGCCCATCTTTCTGCATGAACAAAATGTCTTTCCCGGAAAAACCACCCGAATGCTGGCCAAACATGCTAAATCGGTTTTTACCTCTTTCGAGGATACAAAAGAATATATCCAGAATATAATCTGTTATGGCACACCCTTGCGACGTTCGTTGTCATCCGTATCAAAGGAACAGGCGTTGCATTTCTTCGAACTCCGGCGAAATCTGAAAACCGTATTTATTTTCGGTGGCAGTCAGGGTTCACGTGCCATAAACAATTATTGGATTGAACATCTCAATACATTCATCGGGCAGTTTAGTTGTCAGTTTATCTGGCAGACCGGACAAAGGGATTTTGAACGGATCAAGTATCTTTTTGCAGAAAATCCCTACGTCTATGTCACTCCCTTTATTCATGAGATGGGCATTGCCTATTCGGCCGCGGACATTGTCATCAGCCGCTCAGGAGCCCTTACGCTGGCCGAATTGAGTCTTTATGGAAAGCCGTCAATTCTGGTGCCTCTCCCTTCTGCTGCAGGAAATCATCAGGAAATCAATGCCATGATTATGGAAAAAGAAGGGGCGGCAATTGTGATTCCTCAAAAGAAACTTGATATGGAGCTGATGGATATTTCACTCCAGACACTATTAAACAATCCCTCGAAACTGGAGGAGATGTCAGAAAATGCCAGACGGCTTGCTCGTCGCGATTCGGCAAAACTGATTGTGAATGACATTTTGAAATATGTGGAAGAACATGTTTGGTAAACTAAAAAATATTCATTTTATCGGCATCGGTGGCATCGGAATGAGTGGGATTGCCGAACTGCTGAAATACTGGGGATTTCATATTACGGGCTCGGATACCCGTTATTCGGACAATATTGCCCGTCTTGAAAAATGCGGAATTCGAATTTATATCGGACACCATCCGAAGAATTTAAAAACCGCTGACGCGGTTATCTATACATCGGCAGTCAACAATGACAATCCCGAACTGAAAAAAGCACGCGCCATGGGTATCCCGACGATAAAACGTTCTGTGATGCTTGGGGAAATCTTGCGGACCCGGCCCAATAGCATTGCCATCTGCGGAACCCACGGTAAAACAACAACCACATCTCTGACCGGCCATATATTCACTTGCGCCGGACGCGATCCCCTGATCATTTCCGGTGGTGTAATCCGGGAGCTGAATTCAAATCTCCGAATCGGAAAGGGTGATACAATCATTCTTGAAGCCGACGAATACGATCATTCCTTTTTGAAATTATACCCCACCCACATCCTGATGACATCCATTGACAAAGACCACATGGAATTATTTGAAACGCTGACTAACATTAAAGAGGATTTCATTAAATTCGCAAATCGGATTCCCTTCTACGGTAAAGTGATTGCAAACCGGGATGATCAGAATATTCCGGACATTCTTTCCGAAATCGATGCTCCGGTCAGCACTTATTCCGTAAAAATAGCCGATACGATTCACGCAGAAAATATACATCAGAATCCCACGGAAAACCGCTTTGACGTATTTCTGGAAAATACCAGACTCGGGACAATCCGTTTGCCAATCCCCGGAGTACATAATATCCAGAATTCTCTTGCTGCGATATCGATAAGTCTGGAATATGGAATTGAATTCGGCGCCATCAAGGAAGCCATTGAAAACTTCACCGGTGTTCGGAGACGCTTTGAGATTGTTGCTGAGAATGACGACATCATGCTGGTCGATGACTATGCCCATCATCCGACCGAAATCAAAGCAACGCTGCAGGCAGCCCGAAAAGGTTGGCACCGTCGCATTGTTGCCGTGTTTCAACCCCATCTCTATTCACGGACAAAGAAATTTTATCGCGAATTCGCCGACGCCCTGGAAATCGCCGATATTATCGTTATAACCGATGTATATCCGGCGCGGGAAAAACCTCTTCCCGGGGTCTCCGGCCAACTGATTGAAGGAATTCTGCGAACAAAAGGTCGAACAAATGTCCATTATGTCCGGAATTTTAAAGAAGTCATTCCGGTTGTCAAATCCCTTTATCAACCGGGAGATATGATCATCACCCTTGGCGCCGGTAATATAAATTCAATATTAAGCCCCTTAAAAAAAGATTTAACAGACAGTGAGTAAAACGCCAATGTACAGACTGACAGGTATTTTCCAGGACTCTCAGAAAAAATGGGGGGCAACCATAGCAGCTGGCTCGATTTTCCGTTTCGGCGGATTATCAACATTATGGTTCAAGATGAGAGTCCTGTCGTACCTGTCGACCGTATTATACCGATGAAGAAAAAGAAGAAGAAAAAAAGTAATAACATGCTCACTCTAATCAAAATGATCGGCCGGATTGGCTTGGTTCTGCTCTGCCTTTTCATTTTTTCCATACTGCTTCTGAAATCCAATGACTGGTGCCGATATACCGATGTTTTCAATATCAGCGCCATCAATATTCAGGGCAACCGAATACTGACCAACCGGGAAATTCTCGATATGGCCAATGTCGATATGGATTCCAGTATCTTCTCACTGAATTTGATAGAAATTCAGAATCGACTCGAGAAAAATCCCTACATCGAGGCTGCTTCAGTGAGTCGGGAATTTCCGAACCGCGTAAACATACTGCTATCGGAAAGAATTCCCATCTGTTATCTAAATCACAACGAGCTGTTCTTAGTTGATGCCGATGGCATCATTTTACCGGTACCCGACCATCCTCTCAATACCAACCTACCGGTCATTTCCGGTTTTGATAACGATTCCCTGGATTACATCTCAGGTTACTACGTCCCGAACGATGCCGTCAGGGAAATTATCCGCGTTCTTGATGCCACTCTCACATCGGCTCCTCAATTATATTCTGAAATTTCAGAAATCCACTATTGGAACAACAGCAGTTTTATTCTTTACACAATCAAAAACGGTACGCCAATATACCTGGGTGATAAAAACCTGCCGGATCAACTGAATATCCTGGCAAATTTTCAAAACCGGCTTAAGGGAAAAAGAGATTTAAGCGATTATCAATATCTTGATCTTCGCTGGAACAAACAAATTGTTGCGAAAGAAAAGCATTCATAGGATAGCTTATGAAAATTCGAAATCATTATACAACCTGTGTTGAAATTGGCAGTAGCAAAACATGCGCATTTATTGCTGAAAAAGACCCTGAGACCGGAAATCCGAAAATAAAGGGATACGGCGCCGTTGAGACGAAAGGCCTGAAAAAAGGTGTCGTCGTCAATATCGAAGAATTGAGCCACACCATCAGTCAGGCTGTCAACGCCGCTGAAACAATGGCCGATACGAGTGTTTCCAGCTGTTATGTAAATCTGGGCGGTGACCATATCCGCAGTATGAACACCAAGGGAATGATCGCCATTTCCCGGGATGCCAGAGGCGGTGTCGGCGAAGCCCGGGAAGTGGAAAAAGAGGATATTGAACAGGTAATCGACCATACCAAAGCCGTTCCCCTGCCCGTCGACCGTCAGATTCTACACGTGATGCCCCAGGAATTTATAGTGGATGAACAGAGCGGTATTAAAAATCCAATCAACCTTCTGGGTAGACGGCTTGAGGTTAAAGTGCATATAACCACTTTTAGCGCAACAGTTGCCTCTAACCTCAGCCGCTGTTTTAAAAATGTGGATTTAACGGTCAATAATTTCATTTTAAACTCCCTGGCTTCTGCTGAAAGCACCTTGACACCCAGTGAAAAGGAATCCGGCGCGATTTTAATCGATATCGGCAGCGGAACTGTCGATGTGGTTGTTTATTCGGAGGGTGGAATCCATCATACCGGCGTTGTGAATTTTGGCGATCAGCTCGTCACAAGTGATATTGCTTACCTTTTGAGAATTCCAATGGAATATGCCGAAAAATTAAAAAAGAATCATGGTTATTGTTTCACCAAAAATGCCGACAAAGAAACCATGATTAAAATCGATAGTATCGGAAACCGTCCGGCCAGAGAAATTCCGTTAATGAAACTGACGGAATATATAGAGCCGCGGATGGAAGAGATATTGCGTGAAGCATTCATGGAATCGAAAAAAGCCGATGTTCCGTTGACTTCCATTCAGTCGGTCGTGCTTACCGGTGGCGGCGCTCTTCTGAAGGGGTGCGAAGAGTTGGCGGAATCCATTTTTCAAACCCCGGCCAGAATCGGTTTCCCTACCGGTTATTCCGGATTTGAAAATGAAATTAACAATCCGAAATACGCCACTGTCATTGGAATGCTCAAGTTTGCTTTACAGGATAAATCAATTGTTCGGGTAAAACCCACCGGTTCCGAAAACTGGTTCGCCAAAGCCTGGCATTGGTTAAAAAATATCAGCGAAGATTTTATTTAATAAAAGAATATGTGGAGGACATTATGTTATTTGAATTTGACGACTTAGCAAACCAACAAGCGAAATTAAAAGTTATCGGAGTTGGCGGAGGCGGCGGAAATGCCATTAATCGAATGATTGAATCCGGCTTGACCGGAGTTGATTTTATTGCCGTGAATACTGATGCTCAGGATCTGGATAATAATCTGGCGCCCACAAAAATTCAGATTGGAAAAGACTTAACCCGGGGTCTGGGTGCCGGCGCCGTGAAAGAGGTCGGAAAAATGGCCGTTGAGGCTGATCGACAACCTGTGGGAAATTCAATCAACGGCGCCGATATGGTATTTATTACCGCCGGAATGGGTGGCGGAACCGGCACAGGCGCCTCTCCCCTGATTGCAAAACTTGCCAAAGAACAGGGATGTCTTACCGTCGGTATTGTCACCAAACCCTTCCATTTCGAAGGGCCAAAACGGATGCAAAGGGCTGAAGAAGGCATCGGCGAATTGCGGGAAAACGTTGATACATTGATTACTATTCCCAATCAACGTCTGTTAAGCATTGTTGACCGAAAAACATCCATCCGCCAGGCCTTTCAGACGGCAGACTCTGTCCTCTATCAGGCCACCAAAGGCATTTCCGACCTTATCAATCGTCACGGAATCATCAATCTGGATTTCGCCGATGTAAAAACAATCATGAAAAACATGGGCGATGCCATCATGGGGACAGGGCTGGCTACCGGCGATGAACGCGCTGTTCTGGCCGCTCAGCAGGCCATCTCCAGCCCGCTGTTGAATGATATGAACATCAGCGGCGCCAACGGTCTGTTAATCAACGTCACCGGCGGCGAGGACCTTAATCTTTTTGAAGTTGACGAGGCCTGTAAAATTATCACCGAAGAAGCCGGATCTGACGCCGATATCATCATTGGCGCCGTTATCGATGAAAATCTGACCGATGAAATTATGATTACCGTCATTGCTACCGGTTTCGGCCAAAATTCCAAGCCAAAATTCAAAGAATCGAAATCCATAGCAATTTCATCCAAAGATGAGCTGTTCGCCGAGGAGATTTCAGCAGTTTCCGGGAAA
Source organism: Fidelibacterota bacterium (assembly GCA_003645845.1). Lineage (GTDB taxonomy): Bacteria > Fidelibacterota > UBA2242 > UBA2242 > UBA2242 > B118-G9. The sequence continues at coordinate 7,679 of QNCV01000077.1, forward strand.
AACGGGACTGATAATTTTGATTACGAATCCGATCGTTTCGACAAAAGTAATCTGAAAATATCCTTTGGTGATACCGAGAAAGCTCTCATTGAGAACATGCCACCCGACGTAAATGATCGAAATATTCCGGCCATCCTCCGAAAAATGATGAACAAATAGCTCTCTCTCCACATCTGATAAAAAAGAGCCCCTGACTGTATCAGCAGGGGCTCGTTTCTTTTTTTTTTGGAAATTCTTTAGACCGCTTTTTTCACATAACCGTTTTTCAGACAGGATGTACAGACTCTGGCGGTGCGGACGGAACCGTTAATCTCGATTCTCATCTTTTGTAAGTTGGGCTCCCAACGACGCCGTGTCTTGTTATGAGCATGACTTACATTATTTCCGTAAATAGGCTTTTTGCCACATATTTCACATACTTTTGACATGATTAATACTCCTTTGAAAAACCGGCGAAATTTGGTGATAATTCTTTAGAATGTCAAATCTTTTTCCCGTAAAACATTTCAATATTAACCGTTGACTGTAGGTTTGTGTCGTGGCTATATTTCAACCGTGAAAATCGCCGGTATCCAGATTGAGTCCCTCGCATTCCTCGCGCCTATGGCGGGTTACACAAACTCCGCATTCCGCCAATTATGCAAAGAGATGGGAGCGGGATTTGTCTTCACTGAGTTCGTAAGCTCGGAGGGAATCATCCGGGAATCTCAAAAAACCTTCAACTATCTTCAATTTAATCAATCGGAGCGGCCTATCGGTATTCAACTATTTGGTCACAATCCCAAGGTGATGGCCGAAGCCGCAAGAATCATTGAAGAACGGTACCGTCCGGATGTCATCGATCTGAACTTCGGCTGTTCGGTGAGAAAAGTTGTAAAGAAAGACGCCGGCGCTGCATTACTAAAAAACCCGTCGCTCCTTCAATCCGTTGCTCAAAGCGTCGTAAAAGCGGTTAAGACGCCCGTAACGGCCAAGATACGGGCAGGCTGGAATCATCAGTCGATTGTGGCTCTTGATGTCGCCAGGATATTAGAGAATGCCGGAGTCACCGCCCTGACAATTCATCCGCGAACAGCCTCCGACGGCTACCGCGGTACGGCAAACTGGGATTTAATCGCGGAAGTAAAAAATTTATTATCCATTCCCGTTATCGGAAACGGGGATATTAAACATCCTGAAGATGCCGTACGAATGCGGAATGAAACCGGCTGTGACGCCGTCATGATCGGCCGGGCGGCAATCGGAAATCCCTGGATATTCGAACAGGTAAAACAATTACTCAATGGAAATTACGATTATTTTAAGCCGGGTTTATCAGACAAACTTGATATGTGTTTGAAACAGATTGAATATGAACGACAAATCAGCGACGACGAGCATGTCAATCGGATAATGAAAAAATATTACCGGCATTACATCAACGGTTTTCCGAATGCCTCGAATATCCGCAATCGATTAGTCCGTTCCGAATCTATTCGAGAAGCAATAAATATTATTAATGAAATAAAATCTTTAACCACCCAATGAATTGGGTGGTTAACCTTTGTGTTATCGTGACGGGACTCCATGGAACAACCCC
>QNCV01000391.1 GCA_003645845.1 Fidelibacterota bacterium
TCGTAGATCCTGCTGTTCAGAATCGAAAAATCACCGTCAATCTGGAAGACGTTTATCCCGATGAAGCCATTACCGCAATTATGGAATCCAACGACCTCGGATTCCGGCGAATCGAAGGCGTCGATGTCTATATTGTCAGTGATAAACGCCGGATCATGAGGGAGACGGAAATTCTGCGGATTCCATGCCACTTTGCCGATGCCCGTCAACTTCAAAAGATGTTGATGAATATTGTCACTCCCGGGATCGGTGCGGTCATCGCGGATGAAAGAACTAATACCCTGATCATCAGAGACAATCCGGAAGTCCTGAATCTCTTTGAAACCATGCTGAAAGAGTTGGACAAGCCAACTCCTCAAATCTATATTGAAGCAGCAATTGCCGAAATCTCCCTTTCGAAAAACAACGAGACCGGAGTTGAATGGCTATGGAAAAACCCTAATCTTGCCAGCCCTAATGATAAAGTGGGAACCCGTTTTGACCTGCGCCGCACATCATCGGCGACATCGTCAACAGGAACCGGTAGTAGTGGAGGAACGCAATATCTTGACGGCGAAGGAAATCTTTGGGCGCCCGGCCTGCCCATCGGCCAGGGTCTGGGTGTCGGAATACTGAATGCCGATTTCGACGTTGTTCTGCACGCCATTCAAACCAACTATGATCTGAATATTCTCTCGACGCCCTATCTTGTTACCCTGGACAATGAAGAAGCAACCATAGAAGTGGGTGATCAAATTCCCTATAAAGTTCTGAATCAGTACGGTATCACTTCCTATGAATTCAAATCCGCTTCCGTGAAATTATCCGTCACTCCCCATGTAAACGATGATAAGACGATTACAATCAGTATCAAACCAAACGCCGATTTTCAAAATGGTCAGACTCCCGACGGCGTACCCATTATCGCCACCCGCAAAGCGGACACAAAGATAACAATCGAAAACGGGCGAACGGTTGTCATTGGCGGATTGATGCGAAATTCAACGACAGAAACCACGAGCAAGGTACCCATCCTCGGCTCAATTCCACTCCTTGGAAATCTTTTCAGAAGTAAAGTAACGGTAAATACAAAGACCGAATTGGTGGTATTCTTAACGCCGAAAATCATAACCGGCGAGCTCACCAAAACAGACCTTATCCCGGAAAAGCACCTCTCTGATGACGCCATTAAAAGACTCGAAAAAATCAAACCCTTAAACAATCAGTAGAGGAGAATACCACCATGGCCGTGAAATATACATTGAAAATTATGGTCATTGACGACGATCCGGAAATTCTCAAATACTTCAAAGCATTGGATGTAAAAGAAATCCTTCTCAGTACGTTCTTACCATTGAAAATGAGCTAATTTCATCAGGAGTGTTAACATGGAAAAAGAATCCACATTAAATATTATCGTTATCGACGACGACCCGGATATTCTGGATTCCTTTAAATCCATATTTAAAAATTCCGGCTTTAATCTTACCTGCGTTACCGGCGGTCTGCGCGCAATTGAGGAATTCCACCGACAGACATTCCATATAGCTTTCATCGATCTGTACATGCCTGACATGGACGGTCTTGAGACTCTTATTCGCCTGAAAGAACTAAACAACGACCTGATTGCCGTTATGATTTCCGGCTTTCGGAATGAAGATATGCTGGAAAAAGCTATGAAATCCGGAGCTTATGACTATCTTTATAAACCCCTCGATGTTCAGGATATTTTCGGAATTACTCTGAAGCTGGCAAACAAGATGGGTATTCAGAATAATCTCGAGTTTCTTTCTGAGTAGCAAATATTTGACAAGAGCATATAAATCAAGAGTATATAAATCAGAGTAACCCCCGAATTAATTTGGGGGTTACTCTTACATTGCTTTATATCGTCTAAAGGATTTATTGCAGGTCCAAAATTGAATTGAATTTCCGCCTCCGGATAACGAAATTCTCTCAAGGCAAAACATTCAACGGGAGGATATTATGAATAAATGGATAAAAGGCACACTCCTGATTTTGGGAATTATACTCATCTTGATATTTGCAGGATTCCTGTATGTCTCGGCAACCATCGGACCGGTAGCCACCGGATACACAGCAAAAATGCTCGCTTCGGGAATATTCGTCACCGGTCAATCACCCGAACAGGCCTGGGCGGATTTCCCGGACAATCCGATCAAAGGACTTCTAAAGTATAGTGTTAATGAAAAAAACAAAACTGTTACGGCTTCGCTGATTGGATTTGCCCGACGTAAAGCGCAATTCAGGGACGGATACGGCGTTACCCTTATCCCACGCAAAGGAAAATTGCAGAAACTCCCCGGGATCAAAGAACTACCCCCTATCAATCTGTCCGAAGTCCCATGGCCCGATGGTAATTACGTAGATTTAGAGAATTTGCCAAAAGAGATAAATCGCGGGCAACTCCAGCGGGCAATTTCCAATGCTTTTAAAGAAACCAATCCCGATAATCCACGCCGGACCCGGGCTGTGATTGTCGTCTATAACGGAAAAATCATTGCCGAACAGTACGCCCCCGGTTACGACAAAGACACAAGATTTATCGGCTGGTCCATGAGTAAAAGCGTTATTAATGCGCTGATCGGAATTCTGGTCAGAGAGGGTAAACTGACAATATATGACAAAGCGCCTGTCCCGGAATGGAGCGATCCCGCTGATCCGCGGCATAA
>QNCV01000392.1 GCA_003645845.1 Fidelibacterota bacterium
CGGATAATACTCCATTCTTCCAAATTATCCTTCTTTAATATACCGGCAATCCAGAATAGTCCTGCTTTTGCAATAAAATGATTAATGAATAATCCACCAATAATCAGTATCACGATTTTTGAATTTTGCGCAAATCCGGCATTTACCAGCAATGTGTAAGCGGCCACAATCAATCCGATTTGACCAATTGACGAATATCCCAGCAATCGTTTCGGATTATCTTGTTTCAGACCAAGCAGATTAGAAAATATAAAAGTTGTGAGACCAATTCCAGCAGTTGTTATTAACAAATCTGAATTCAATAATGGTGAAATTTTATATACTACGAAAATCATTGCGGCAGAAGTTCCGGAAGCAATTATTGTTACAATTCCACTATTAACAGATTCATAAATATCCAAAGCCCAACCATTAGCCGGAAAAGGTTTCAATTCAATAATTATAGCCGAAAGCAGAAGAAAAAGTGCTATGAATCCGGCTTTTCCAGCAACCATACTTTTTGCAACAATCATATAATCAATATTCAAAGTTCCTGTTAATCTATATAAATATATTGTTCCAATCAGAAAAAATGATGATGCAATTCCACCTGCAAGCATATATTTAAAACCCGCAGAAAGTGATTTGAGATTTCGTTCAATACCAATTATTGAATATGTTGCAATTGATGTTATTTCCAGGAATACAAAAAGGTTGAAGAGGTCTCTTGTCATTATCAAGCCATTGATTCCCATAATCATCATGAGAAACAGAATCATTGCGTAGACTTTTTCTCCTCTCAGTTTTTCTATGAGGTAAATTCCCGAGAAGAGTCCCAGTAAATTTGACATTAATGTAAAAAATGATTCTTCCAGTCCCATTCTCAGATTGATTGAAAATGGTGGATTGAAGCCCGCTGTAAAAATCATCTGAGTTTCGGCGCCTCCCAAAAGTGCAAAAAGCCATTGCCCGGAAATAAAAGCCATACTTGCTAAGGTCGCAAAAAAGATAAGCATGGCGACACTTCTGCCAATTTTATCAAAAAGCGATAAAAGAAAACCTGCCCCAAGTGCAATAATAAAAATGTATATCGGATTTACCATTTCAACTCCTTGAAATCGTTGATATCCAGTGACTGTTTACGCTGATATAAATTCACGGCATAAACCAGCATCAATGCCGTAACCGCCAAACCGATGACAATTGCAGTCAATACCAGGGCAGAGGGAATCGGATCAACCACTTTATTCACCGCATCCGCTTTTAATGCCGGGCTGTCGATGATCGGCGCTGTTTTACCTTTTATATAGCCAATCGAAACAATGATCAGATGTATACCGGTGTCGATAATGGAAAATCCGATAATGATCTTGATCAGGTTCCGCTGAGTCAGCATACCCCAGAGGCCCAGAATAACCAGAGCAATTCCAATAATCGTTACCAGTGTCATAGTTCACTCCTTTGCATGCTGTCCAGAATTCCCACCAGCTCCGAACCGACTTTCAATCCGATCAGGGAATAGATAATCGGTATCGCTCCGGCGCTGAACAGCCGTCCAAAATCTCCCAAAGGCATGATGCGGTTATCCAGAAAACCGGCCGCTAAGTAAATTCCCAATACACCGATCACTATGTAAAAGGCGCCGGAAAGTGATTCGATCGTATGTAACACTGTATGATTCAACTCGGATTGCGGCCGGGCAAGAAAGGATAACAAAATACCCGAAGCAATCACCACACCACCCTGAAACCCGCCGCCGGGAGTCAGATGTCCATGCAGAAAAATATAAACACCAAACAGCAAAATCAGCGGCATCAGCAACAACGTTCCGGTTTGCAGAATTTCCGATGATTCCCGTTTTTTAACCGGTTTGGATAAGGCTTTTTTTCTGCGGCGCAGTAAGAATCCGACACCGGCCGTGGCAATAAAGAGAACTGCCACTTCACCAAGTGTATCCAGCCCGCGATAGGTCACGATTACCGACGTCACCAGGTTTGCTCCACCCAGTTCATCGGAACCGTCTTTCACATATTTTTTCGCCAGTGAATTCAACTCGGTTTGCGGCTGAACATCGGTTATCAGCGGGATTATCATGATGGTAAAAAATATCAATACCAGCAGAACTAAGAATCGTTTAACCATTGCTGTCCTCCTCTCCCGCTTTGACTTTGCTGAAAGCATAAAGGAAAACCACAGTGGTCAGACCCGAACCAATCGCGGCCTCGGTCATGGCAACATCGGGTGCCGCCAGTAAGAGATAAATGATACTTGCCAGCAGGCTAATCACGCCTGCGGCAATGATTGATGAGAGCAGACTCTTCATGGTAATAGCCATTACGGCTCCGGCAATCATCAGAATTCCCAGTATGACAATGATCAGGGTTATCATGCGGTCTCCTCCCCGGTTTCCTTTTCGTCTTTCCCCAGGGCATCTATCACCGATCTATCGGTTAAAGGAATGCCGATATGATGGGCTGCGCGGGCCAATGCGTGGGAAGAGATCGGATTTGTAAAAATAATAAACAGGATCAGGATAATAATTTTGGGAATACATGTGCATTCGTAATGACCCATGGCAATCCCGGTTAGAAAAAGCAGAGTCCCCAGAGTCGTGGCTTTGGTCCCCGCCTGCATACGATTATAGACATCCGGCATCCGAACGATTCCCAGTGCGCCCAGGAATAA
>QNCV01000078.1 GCA_003645845.1 Fidelibacterota bacterium
CTTCATTTGTATCAATCGTCCCATCGGGGACCGATACCCAGGTGGGCGCGTCGTTCAGGTTATTGACTTTCACCTGCCAGGAAGATGTAACCGATTCGCCGGCGCTGTCCATTACCTTCACCGTAACGGTATGAGTTCCCACATCATCGTTTGTCGGCGTCCAGGAAATCACACCGGTGCTGGAATTGATCGTCATCCCGCTTGGATTACTGATCAGGCTGTACGTAATCTCATCATCGGCATCATCATCGGTAGCGTCAATATTAGTGGTATACAACGCATCTTCATCGATATCGACGGTCCCGCTGGGAACTGCGGTAATAGAGGGCGCTGTATTCACATTTTGGACACTGTAATCAAAGGATTTCTGAGTCGATCCGCCATTTCCGTCCGTCACCTGTACGGTAAAACTGGCATCGCTGATAACATCATTGTTTCCGGGGGTGCCGTATAGTTTCCCCGTACTTGCCTCGATATCCATCCAGGAAGGTTTTCCACTGACAAAACTCCAGGTGATTGTCCCGTCACCATCGTCACTGCTTCGCAGCGTATCCACAAAACCGGAATCCTCCACAGCTTCAAAAGGCCCGCTGGTGATGATTTCCGGAGCAACATTTTCCACTCTCAAATAAACCGTCAATGTATCCCGTGATCCGGGCTGATCCTTGAAAAAGACCTTAAACGAATCCAGCCCGACATTACTGTTCGTTGGTTCAATCGCAGTGATTCCTGTCTGTGAATTGCTCAGCGTTACCCAGTCCGGATTTGGAAAACCACCAGTGCCGTATAGCACATTTTCAGCTGCCCCGGCACCTTCATCGGGAGCAGATAGATTCAATGTATAAGTTGTGTCCTCTTTAATATAAAACGTATCTGCAACTGCCGTGACAGCATCCGACGGATCAAAATCGCCTATAACCGGCGCAGTAATGGGCGATGCCACGTTGGTCACCCGCACCGTCCAATTGCGGGAAATGTCATCCCCTTCACTATCGGTTGCCCGGACAGTTACGGTATGCTCGCCAACCAGGCTGTTATCCGGCGTCCAGGAGATTTCCCCGGTGCTGCTGTTGATCGTCATGCCGGTTGGATAAGTATCCAAACTATAACTTATTTCATCGCCCACATCCACATCAGCGGCGTCTATATCAATGCTGTACAGCGCGTCTTCCACCGTTGTAACCGTTGAACCCGAAACCGGCGCCCATGTCCATGTCGGTTTATCGTTGACATTATCCACAATAAAAACAATGGTCTTTGTGGTAATTCCACCGTTTCCATCATTGACCTGAAAGGTTACACTGACACCGTCAGTCACATCATCATTGTCCGGTGTGCCGACAATTTCACCGGTTTCACTATCAAGTGTAAACCAGCCGGGATCACCATCAGTGATTGAGTATGTGATCGTTCCCTGTCCTTCATCGGATGTATTCAGATCCAACTCGTATGGTTGATCTTCCGTAGCGGTTACGCTAATTGGCGTATCAATAAACTCAGGGGCAACATTTTCAACCCGAAGGTACACGCGTTCGTTGTCACTGCCACCATTGCCATCGCTAAACGTGACATCCACATAGTCAAGGCCCACATGGCGATTATCCGGGGTACCGCTCAAAGTTCCGTTCGTTGTACTGGTCGTTGTCAGCCAGACTGGTTTATGATTAATGGTAAAAAGGGCAGATGCCCCATCGATCTCGTCGTCCGCGATAAAGTCGATTGAGTATGAATTATCTTCCTTAATATACGTCGTGTCATCTACCACAGTATAAGGTGTAGAGATCGAAACATCCGTGATTGTCGGAGCGGCATTCGCAACCGATAACGTAAATTGAATATTATCCTGACCGCCATTCGCATCTGTCACAATGATATTGATCGTATGATTTCCCACAGATGCATTCAGTGGAATCCCACTCAGAAGACCGCTGCTGGTTAATGTGATATTTTCAGGCAAATCACTCGGTGTTGAATACGTTGGGTTCCAGGTGTCATCATCTGATGTAAATTGAAATGAATAGTTGATTCCCTCTGTTGCCGTGGATGTCGGACCAAGACTGGTAATTGCCGGCGGGTTATTCGCTACAGTAATCGTTATGCTAAGAGTTACGATGCCGCCGTTATTGCCATCTCGGTACCGGATAACTAACGGTTCGGTGCCAACATCAGAATCGACAGGCGTTCCAGATAACACTCCGGTCGTTGTATCAATTGACAACCAGTCTGGCGCCGTAACTAAATTGTAGCCGCTGCTGTCAGGTCCTTCATCACCTTCGTCATTGGTTGTAATATCCCAGATTAAGGCCTCATCCTCAGTGGCCGTGACATTGCCGGTAGTTGTAAAAACAGCTGGGCTGTTATTAACAACCATCTCGAATTTCTTTTCATCAAAGCCACCATGATCATCACTAATCCGTATGGTAATGGAATCCGAACCCACCTGGGAATTGCTTGGTGTTCCGGATAGTAAACCGTTTAACGCATTGATACTCAGCCATGCGGGTTTGGCCCCAACGATAGAGAAAGTATGGTCGCCTTCATTGGTTGGAATATATTCAATCTGAAAACTATAGGCCGAATCTTCTGTCGCCACATCCAGCGCCTCGGTTAAAATCATCGGATTCGTATTGACAACTGTAATCGTCCATGATTGCGTATCAATTCCACCGTTCCCGTCATCAACCTTGACCGTAACACTGTTATCTCCCACATCGGGATTTCCCGGAGTTCCCTGAATCACACCGGTAGATGCGTTGATATTCAGCCAATCCGGCGACGATATCAACGAATAGACGACATTGCCAAGTCCTTCTTCATCGCTCTGTATATCACATATATAGGATTCACCTTCGACAATGGTCGTATCATTAACAGTTGTGATTGCCGGAGTCCGGTTTGTCACAGTTACAGAGAATGAAATTGTATTCGAGCCACCGTTATTGTCGGTTGCAGTAATCTCAAAAGTCCCGGTACCAACGTGTCTGTTGTCAGTCGGCCATTGAACCAATCCGGTAGAAATAACTGTAGCGTCATCAGGACCACTATTCATCAAATAAGTAACTTCGGGATCATTATCATCATCGGTGTGTAATTGAATCGATAAATTTGTATTTTGAACAATCGTTGTATCCGCCTGGGGTGTAAATTGCGGTATCCGGTTGACAACCGTCAAATTATATGTGTTCGTGACAATCCCGCCATTACCATCATTAACGATAACAGCCACGACCGTATCACCAACATCACTATTATCCGGCGTTCCGGTCAGTTCACCGGTATTGGCGTCCAGACTCATCCAGGAAGGCCGAATACTCCAGGAATATATTTGTCCTTCGCCCTCATCATCATAATCGATATCGTAATAATAATCGCTGTCCTCATTGACGGATGTCACGTCTGCCGATTCTTTCTCAGGAACCCGATTTTTGACGTGAATGGTATAATAGACCGTATCCGCATCGGTGCCATCGGATACATACACGCCAATATCAAAATCATCAACATCTTCGTTGTTTGGAGTACCACTCAGAACCCCGCTATTCAAACCGATCGATAACCAGTCGGGAAGATCAATCCCGTGATATGTAACCGTTCCCTGTCCGTCGTCGTTGGAAGTAAATTTATAGGAATATTCAATATCTTCAAAAACGCCATACCCCAAATTTGTCGTATCAATCTGCACGGGATTATTGGCAACATTGATGACGAATTCCGTTGTATCCTTGCCGCCATTACCGTCATCGAATTCCAGGTAGAATAAATTTGACCCAACATCTGCATTGGTTGGCGTACCTGTTATAACACCATCATTGGTTCGCAGACTTATCCAGGCCGGATGTACCAGAAGATCATCAAGAAAACGATAGGATGTCGTCCCGAGACCTTCGTCATCGGCATTTATATCAAGGGCAAAACCGACATCTTCGGTTGCATTATGTAATGCGGCCGTCGTGATCACCGGCTTACGGTTAACAACCGTCAGATCATAGGAAAGCGTATCTTTGGAACCGTTATCATCATCGACGATGATTTTCACGGTTTCAGTTCCCACATACTGGTTTGTGGGCGTCCCGTTGATAACACCTGTCGAAGCGGCAATTCCCATCCATTCCGGTTGAAATCCGCTCTGAAAATAATAAACAGTATTACCCTGACCCTCATCATTGGAGCCAATATCAAACTCAAAATAATCGTCTTCATTAATTTCTGTAGGTGGTGCATTGGTAAATTCCACATCCGTATTGCGCGTTTCCAATATAAAAGACCATTCAATCGCTGCCGAGGAATCATCCCGGGCGCGAACGGTTACCGTCTGATACCCCACATTGCTGTTGTCCGGAGATCCGCTGATGGAGCCGGTGGCCGAATTGACGGTGACATTTTCTCCCCTGGTTATGAAATAATAGATGTGATCACCATGGGGCAGATCATCATCATTGGCAGTCACGGTGACATCCAGTTCGGCGTCCTCGTCAACCGTTACGGTGTCAGGAGTGGTATTGACCCAATAGGGCGCATCATTGAGATTAAATACATGAAGAAAGAATTCCTGGAAATCGGTCAGGCTGCCGTCGGAAACCGAGACTTGCAACCGATGTGTGCCGACATCGTCGTTATCCGGAGTCCATGTAATCCGCCCCGATGTGGCGTTTATTGTCATTCCTTCAGGCGCTTCATTGGCAAAGGCAAAGGTGATGGCGTCGCCGTCATCGTCGGTGGCGCTGAGCCATGTGCTCCAGTAAACGTCTTCGGTCAGATTAGTGTCTTCCACCGCAGCCGTGAAATAGGGCGCCGTATTGCCATAAGCGTTGATGGCAGATACCAAACCGACTATGAATACAATAAATCCCTTACGCCACATAACCCAGATGCCAGAACCGTGCAATAAATGAAAACACTCTTGTATGTTCTAAAGAAATGACCTTTCTCTGTTAGATTCGCTGTTTATCACTAATTTAGATTACTTTAAACATTATTCACTGTGACAGAAATCATCGCATGGAATTGATCTGCCGCAACCAGAAATCCGCCTGTTTTTCGCTTTCGGGACTGTTCAGTGCATGGGTAAAATATTTCCGCGCTTCGTCGATATCTCCCAGATAATAGTAAAATTTTCCAATTTTTAATACTGTCTCCATGTTCCCGGGATCGAGCCGGATTAGCCGGGAGTAATAGCTCAACGCGTCATTGTAATCCGAATCCTGAGCATATATCTTGCCAAGGTCATTTAACGCTGCCGTCATCCAGGCTGAGGCATCGGGATTCATTTCCCGGGCTTTTCTGAAATAATCCAGCGCCGCTTTATGATCACCCGATTCTCTGGCTATCAGACATTTGATATACTGAATTTTGGGAATCCATTCCTTTTTAATTGCATCTGCCTGCGGAGAATCTCCCAGCCGCTGAAATTTCGTCAACGCTGCATCCCACTGCTTCATAAAATACCTGGACCTGGCAATATATGAATTCAGCAGTGTTGTATCCGCATATACATCCATTACCTGCTGACAAAACAGGATACACGACTGATAATCACTGGTCTCATAAAGCGCTTTCGCCAATTCCACATAACTTTTGATAAATAAGGGATCGTGAACGAGGCTTTTCTGATAATAATTGACGGCCTTTCCATGATTTTTCTGAATATCGGCAATTTGCGCCAGCCCGTAATACAATTCCCCGCACAATTCACTTTTCTTTTTGACCAGCTGCAAAAAAATAGCTTTAGCCGAATCATGCTCTCCGGATTGCAAAAAAGCAAACGCCACTGCGGCATCGGCTCCGGGAAATTCCGGATCCAGATAGCGACTGCGATAGAAATCAATCTGTGCTACAGTATTGGCATTATTTTGCTGATAGATTCTGCCTTTGTAATATGAAGCCACCGCTAATTCATGATTGCCGCCGGTGACACCGGACAGGATTTCCAGCGCCCGTTGAAAATCACCGGTCTTATAGAGAAATTTGCCATATTCGAGATAATGTCTGTCAGCAACACTGCGGGACCGAATCAGCCGTTCATAACTGCTGCGGGCTTCCGAATACCGTCCCATCACCGCAAGGCGCTGAGCGTATTGAAATAAGGAATCACCGCTGACTCCCATCGGCTGTTTTCCTTGGGGTCTTCGCAACTGGCTCCGATAATGTAAAAGAGTATCCAGAATGTCCGGCGTAATCGGCAGGTAGTATGCGGCCATGGCGCCGCTGGCATAGGCCGGCTTCTCTTTCTCCTTTTTCTCCTCCGGTTCAGTCTTTGGCCTGGGTTTATTCATCTGGAGTTTGGTCCAGTTGGTGATTTTTTCCTTATAAAAATCACGCTCTTTCTGAAGGCTCATGATCTGTTGCAAGAGAGCCTGATTACGCTGCTCAATCCGTTCCGTACTGCTTGACTGAACCGCACGCGTCGAGGTCGTCGTTGAGGGACGCCGGCGTTGCGCTTTTAAAGATGCGAAGGACGTAATTATAATTATTGTTACGGTAAAAAATAAAAATCCTCTGTGCATTGATGTCTTCATCCGTTTCATTCCAGAAATTTAACCTGGTCCAGCGTCAGAGTAATCGGGTCGGAACCCGGTAGTGCCAGCAATCGCACCGTAATTGTATTATTAACGGGGTCCTGACTGACCACTTCGGCGCGTTCGTTGGCCAATGGTCCGTCGGTAATCAAAACAATATTTTTTGTTTCCGTACTGGCGGGGGCGGCGGGTGTCGGAACCGGAAGCGTCGTTTCCTGTATCGGTTCCGGTTCGTATGCCTCAGCGGATTTCCCTAAACGCCAGCTGAGTGTAAAGAAGGTACGCGATTTCGTCCCGAAATTTTCCGGAGTCACCGCCACATCAAATTTAAACCCGGCATATTGCAGGCCGGCTCCATAACAGACACCACGATCGGAGTATCCTCCACGAACCATAACCATATCCCGGATCGTATATTCGATACCTGTCTGATATCCCAGAAAGTCACCACCCTGCATATGCACATCGAACGCCACCAATAAATTGGGAACATTGAAAAGGTCAAAATAACTGATTCCGAGAGCTATCCGGCTCGGAATCGTCTCTTTCAGTTTACTGGAAGTATTCCATTTCAGCGATGAGTTGAGATTTCTGAAAACCGCCCCCAGTGTTATCCGGTCACCAATATAGATTGCCGAACCGATGTCAAAGGAGATTCCCTTCGCCGAATAACCCGCCAGGCTGTGGTAAAGATACTTCCCGGTAACCCCCAGGGAGAGATTCCCGCCGATTGACTTACTGTAACTCAGCATCAGAGCGCTTTGTAAATCGGAAAAATTCTGTGTCACATAACCGTCCTGATCACGCCCTTCGATATTGTCAATTGACAACTGAGCCCAGCCCAGACCGAGACTTCCCCATGAGTCCAGGGGGTAGGTAAAGGCAATATCATAATAGTTCCGATCGTAACCCAATCTGGCCAGCGATGCGTTGAAATAACCGTCATAAAGCATTCCGATCATCCCCGGATTGACGAAAACCGTCGTGGCGTCTTCAGTGCTGGCAATGGCAGCTCCGCCCATGCCAAAGGCCCGGGAACTGTTGTTCAGGCTGAAATAACTGCCGGCAGATCCTCCGCTCTGGGCTACACTCAGTCCTGAAAACAGACAGACCAGTATCAGACCGGATAGTATCTTGATTTGCTTATCTGAGAACCGCCACTTTTCCAATTTTTTGATCTCCTTGACTGGTCTTGACAACAAAATAATAAACCCCGTTGGCAACAAGTTCATTGTCACCGTTCCGCCCGTTCCAGGTCATGCTTTTGTTCGGTGTATTGGCATAGACCTGTTGCGCTTTATATAAATCAATAACATGATTGCCAACGGCATCATAGATAGTAATATCGACAAAGGTGTTTTTGGCAAACAGAACATTAAAGGTTGTGCCGCTGCCGTCATCGGGATTGAAAGGATTCGGATATACGAATACATATTCCCCTTTGGGAACCCCTTTTAAAAATACCGGCTCCGAATAATTCGGAATTTCATCATATGCAAAAGCGGTATAATAATAAACCGTATTATCCACCAGATTCACATCGGTAAATATCTCATCAGTGCCGTCGTAGACAACCGTACCAACGGTGTCAACAGTCTGGATAAATGTATTCGTACTACGCAAGATAATCGTACCCATGAAATCATCGTCATTGGGATCCCGCCAATGAAGTTTCAGACGACCGGAACCGTCTTCCTGAACTTTGAAATCGGAAATCGGCGCCGGCGGAAAGGTATCGGTCGGTGAAATAACCGTAACCAGCGAATCCCAGGTGCCGCCGAAATATTCCAGGTCAGGATTGATAAACTTCAGCGAATCCAGTGTAAAATCGGCCCTGCCGCTGTCTATCGCCACAAACGACACATTGAAAAATGTACCGGGAGCCGATACAAAACGACCGGCGCCAAGCATCACGGCCACCATATAAATCATACTGTCACCGGCCGTACTGTCCTGTATCAGTTCCGGGTGAATATCCCAGAAAACCGCCCCCTGAAAAAGGCTGCCGGGAGTCCCCTCCAGAAAACGAACTTTCTCTTCATTATAATTCAGACGTAAAAACACGGTGCGCATAGAATCACCGCGGGTAGCGCCCAATGTCACGGTAAATGTATCGGTCTCACTGATCTCTTCACTGTTCGTTCGGATATAAACATGAGGATATGTTTGGGCCAGACCTAAAGAACAAAGGCTACAAATTATGATAAAAAGTATCGTCTTTCTCATTTACAATTCCGGTCTATGATTATCTCAATAACATTATTTTTCTGGTTACACTCACATCGTTTCCGTTAAGTGTTAAAAAATAGAGCCCGCTGGCTACCGGGTTTCCCGATTGATCCGTGCCGTCCCACTTCAGATTGTATTTTCCTCCCGGCAAATATTGATCGACAAACGCAGCGACCCTGTTACCCCGCACATCAAACAGCATCAATGTGTACGTTCCCCCCTGATTTTCCGGAATGTTCCAGGAAATCTGCGTTTCTGCGTTAAATGGATTCGGAAAGTTAGTTACAAACACATATTTCCGGGCAAGGGTTTCCCCAGACGGGGGATTAACAGCGGCCAGTAAATTCCGACAATCGCCGTCCCGAAAATCTACGGATATAATTTCCGGAACAGAATGATCGGACTGCAAAATATCCAGGTTGATTTCTAACAAGTCGCCCTCTCCGTTCAGGGAACCATCC
>QNCV01000393.1 GCA_003645845.1 Fidelibacterota bacterium
AAGGAAACATTTTTCATATTTCCGGAAGTTCCTGTAATACTAAAAACATTTTAACAATATTGACAATGAGAAGCAATAATTTTGTGGCATTGAATATTCTCGCTTGTTCCGAAGGATTATTTGTAATGTCCCGGATTACTTTCCATGTCCCTGTTCCATTAAAAAATGCTCAAAACTCTAAGCGACTCGCTATCTTCTAAGGTTTTGGTGGAATTTCTGTTTTTTATTTCCTTGAAATATTCATGATATTTCCGTTAACTTTGCCGGAATTATATAAGATGGAGTTTGACGAAATGATATCAAGAATTATCCTGGTTCCGATTGCCTCTTTAACTGCGCTTCTGACCGCTCTGTTTTTCTATATGTGGATTCAGAAACAAGATGCAGGAAACGAACAAGTACGTCGCATTGCCAGTTATATTCGGGAAGGGGCAATAGCTTATTTAAAGCAACAGTATAAAACATCGGGTCTGTTTTTTATCATAATCTTTATATTGTTATTGATTCTTTCCCTCGGACCGAAGATCGTAAATATTTATGTGCCGTTTATGTTTTTAACGGGTGCATTCTTTTCGGGGCTCTGCGGATTTTTCGGAATGTTGACGTCTACGATGAGCTCGAGTCGCACGACCAATGCTGCCAGTCATTCTATAAATGCCGCCTTGCGAATCTCCTTTCGCGGAGGGAGCGTTATGGGACTTGTGGTGGTTGGCTTTGCATTGCTGCTGATTGCATTCTGGTTTTTGGTGCTGGATTGGGGTGTCAGTGAAAGTGATCTGGCATTGAAATATCAGACGATTACAACGATTCTGTTGAGCTTTGGCACCGGGGCATCGGCGATGGCGCTGTTTGCCCGTGTCGGAGGCGGTATTTTTACGAAGGCTGCCGATATGGGGGCGGATCTCGTTGGTAAAGTGGAAGCCGGGATTCCCGAGGACGATCCCCGCAACCCGGCGGTCATTGCCGACAACGTGGGTGATAATGTCGGTGACGTGGCCGGTATGGGCGCTGACCTTTTTGAGTCTTTTGTAGGCTCCATCCTGGGCACTACCGTTCTTTCGGTCGCTGCTTTTCCCTTGAGTCAGGCGTTGAATGGCATCCTTTTGCCGATGATAATTTCGGCTATAGGAACGCTGGCGTCAATAATTGGGATTGTCGCCATTCGGACATCTGAAGATCATTCCCAGAAAAAACTGCTTGGGTCAATCAATCGAAGTATCAATCTTACAACACTTTTCACAGTGGCGTTTTCCGCAGTGGCAATTACGGTTCTGTTTCCCGGTCAGTTTTGGATGCTGTTTTTGCCCGTTGTAGCCGGAATCGGCGCAGGTGTTGCC
The DNA here is from genome assembly GCA_003645845.1 of Fidelibacterota bacterium. Taxonomy (GTDB): domain Bacteria; phylum Fidelibacterota; class UBA2242; order UBA2242; family UBA2242; genus B118-G9. The sequence continues at coordinate 1,338 of QNCV01000393.1, forward strand.
ATTGGTTACGTAACGGACTATTTTACAAATGCGGCCTATTCACCGGTACTGGGTATTGCAAAACAGGCAAAAACCGGTCATGCGACGGTAATAACATCCGGGTTGTCGGTGGGACTGATTTCCACGGCGCCGGCTGTTGTTTTGATTGTTATAGGAATGATCCTGGCATTTGTTTTCGGGAAAGGATTTGAGGATTTTTCCATGGGATTATATGCCATTGGATTGGCGGCAGTTGGCATGCTTTCGACGCTTGGCATTAATCTTTCCACTGATGCTTTTGGGCCGATTGCCGATAATGCCGGAGGGATTGCTGAAATGGCTGACATGCCCAGTGAAACCCGTCATCGGACCGATGCCTTGGATGAGCTGGGGAATTCCACGGCGGCGCGGGGAAAAGGCCTGTGTATAGGCGCTGCGGCGCTGACGGCGGTGACCTTAATAGCGGCTTTTATCGAAAGCATCAGAACGGAAATGTTAAAAATGGGATTGGAGTCTATCCATCTTGGTGGCGAATGGCTCAATGTATCTAAATTAGAGGTGAATGAACTATTAGATTATCTCGGCAGCGGAATCATGGATATTCGATTTATTACCGGTTTGTTCCTTGGTGGTGCGCTCTGTGCCGCATTTTCCAGCAAGACGATTGATGCCGTTTCCCTGGCAGCCGGTGAAATGATTGATGAGGTCCGCCGGCAATTTCGCGAAATCAAAGGGATCATGACCGGAAAAACAACACCGGATTACAGCCAGTGTGTCAAAATTTCTACCGCCGCTGCTCAGAAAAAGATGATCGCTCCGGCGTTGATCGCAGTGCTGTCGCCCCTGGTCACCGGTTTCCTGCTTGGTCCAATCGGCATTATCGGATTATTGCTGGGTAACCTGATTGTCGGGTTTGTGTTCGCGATTTTTATGGCGAATTCCGGCGGAGCCTGGGATAATGCGAAGAAATATATTGAGCGCAGTAAATCGGAATTGAAGTATCAGATTGTTGCCGGTGTGAAACAGATATCAAACCGCGGACTCTGGCCCTTTTTTCTGACCAGGGATTACTATACATTTCTCTACGAAATGGTCAACATGAATCCCCTTGCTTTCAGTATTGATGAAAAGGTATCCGATTACCTGGCAAATATCATTGATTATATTGAAACCGAATACATAAAGAAGAATAAATCACTGGCAGTCCCAATCAAAAGGTTTGGCGGCCGGGAGGTCAGTGATTCAGATGATGAAACCCTGAATGCTTTCTACCGCAAACTGAACCAGGATGACCGATTGGTTTTTAAACTTTACCTGAAGCTGGATGATGACGAGCGACAGAT
>QNCV01000394.1 GCA_003645845.1 Fidelibacterota bacterium
CATGTGGGGATACAAAGCATAGTTCTGAAAAACCATGGCGATATCCCGGTCTTTGGGTGCGATATTGTTAACGCGCTTATTGTCAATGAAAACATCTCCGCCGGTGGCTTCCTCCAGGCCGGCAATAATCCGCAGGGTAGTAGATTTCCCGCAGCCGGAAGGCCCAACCAAAACGAGAAATTCACCGTCATTAATTGCAAGATCAAGGTCCTTAATTACCCGGGTATCTTTGCCAAACACTTTTACTAATTTTTTCAGTTCGATTGTAGCCATAACTGCCTTTCTATTTCACTATCCAACCACATTTGCCAATCTATGACGTTCGTCAACCATTGCCAGATAATTTTCCGTTGGTACATAATCGGGAATCGAATTTCCCGAACCGATTCCGAATCTGCCTGCCTGACCGCATTTTTCAATTAATTTCCTTGACCTGTGTCGAACCTCTTCGGGTGATCCGGATGCCAGAATATTGATATCCACTCCGCCCAGAACAGCGATGCGCGTTCCATATTGCGCATAAAAATCCTCGACGGGAATAATGGCGTCTTCAAATGAGTGTTTGCCATCTATTTTTACATCTTCTATCAAATCCTCCATAATATCCGACAAATTACCGCAGGAATGCAAGAAATATGGAATATTTCGTCGGTGAGCCATTTGAGCGAACCGTCGATGCCATGGTAAAATGAATCGGCGGAGATCGTTGGGAGAAATCATTGTCCCGCTGCGGAAACCCATGTCATCACCGGGCCACAGGGCGATTACTCTGTCGAGGTTCAGAATGTTGTCGTAAAATTCAAGTTCAAGATTAGCGATTTTATCAACAATTGCATTTACAAGGTCCAGCTGGTCATGGAGCGCAAAGCAGAGCATTTCAAAGGACATTATCTGGGATAGATGTTCAAATATGCCGCCCGCATGGGAAACGATAAATCCCATTCCGTCGGGCAGATGGGCATTTATGTATTCATAGGGAAAAAAATCAAAATCCTGTACCCTCGGCCATTGGTAATTTTCGAAATCCTGCCAGTTCTGGATAGCGCCTTTGTGCTGGTCAACCCAGCTGCGATCTTTACCGGCAACGCGTTTTTCTTCGAATCTCAGACTCCGCTCAAATCGCACGAAATCATATCCCATTCGGTACCATATTTCAATAAAATTATCAAGGTATGCCGTCTGTTCTGACCGTGTTCCGCCCCAGCTAACCCATTTTCGATTGAGAAATTTGCCGATAATGCGTCTGATATGAATATCGTCGATATTATATTCAACCAGGGGAGCGACGGGCATCTGCTCTTTTCCGAGAAGGTGGTTGATAAACTTTTTGGAATCAGGTTTGGGATGCGTGATGGGAATATTATTGAACATTTTAGCTTCCATTGAATTCGGTTATTCGTAAAAACAGCGGTTGGCCTCATCAACAAAGGCCTGAACATTTTCCGGCTCGCCTTTGAAAAAATGATCGGAGGGGCTACAAATGTAACCGCCATCGGGGCAGGCATTATGACATTCCCGGACCAGTCGGGCGGCTGTCCCGGGACTGCCTTTCTCAAATCCGGCATTCTGATCAAAACCGCCGATGAAAAACAGTTTGTCCCCAACCCGCCGGTTGGCTTCGGCCAGATCACAGTCGCCTCCCATTGAAATCGGCGTCATTGTCTCAAGGCCATCGGTGCCGTTTTCCACGACGATCTCAAGTAGCGGCATCAGTTTTCCGCAAAGATGATAGACTACTTTTGTACCGGCATTATGCAGCGCTTTAATCTGAATACGGTCATAGGGCAAACAAAACTCGCGATGCATATCGGGGCTGATGACCGAGGAAGAACCTGCCCCGCCGCCGGTTTCCACAAGATCTAAATGGAATTTCCCGGCCCGCTCGATAACCGTCAATTTTTTTTCAAGTAATGTTTTCAGTACATGGTGCAGACAATCAGTTTTGTCGTAGGCCGCATAGATTGCCTGTTCCGAATCAAACATATAACAGAAATCCTGCCAGGGACTGCCTTGTCCAAAACCGAAAAATTCACCACGAACAATGCCTTTATCACCAATCCGGTTTTTAATATCGATGATGGGTGTCCAATCGACCTTTTCAGGGAGCGGAATGTATTTTTCCCACAATTCAAAATCCCTTTCCGATTTTATCAGAAATTCGGTTACCCAGGCGGTAAACTGATTCCAGCCCAGGCCGTAACTCAATTCCCCTTCGGGGGTTTTAATAATGTGTTTATATTGATGCGATCCATCGGAATCAACTCCCAGATCGATGTCATGCTTTTCCCAGTTTGCCAGGTCTTTTTCATTATAGATGAAATTTGGATTTGCATAGATGACCCAATCCATTCCTTTGAAATATTCATAGGCGCCGAACTGATCTTTACCGTCAAGATAGGTTTTCAGATAATAGGGCATCCAACTGTGAACCTGACAGGGCAGATGGTCGGGCTTTTCGTTTGCCATGGCTGTCAACAGCCGCTCTCGTGATGTCATAGGGAACCTTCATATTATTGATTTGTGCTATTATTCTAAAGCCGCCTCAATCATGGCTTCTACGTTTTCGGGAGGAATATTCGGCAGCAGCGCCTCATGGCTGGGACTGACAATCAGAGCGGGTCCCAGAAGCGCCTTGACTCGCCGGACATCCTCTTTA
>QNCV01000395.1 GCA_003645845.1 Fidelibacterota bacterium
CCTTACTTCTAAAAAGATATTTGTAAGAACCAATAATCTAAGACAGCCGTTGGACAGCCTCGAAATTCTATATATCAATGGCATTGTCGCTCCGCTGCAAGTCTCTCATTTTACACCGGTGGCTGAGACGAACAATCTGTTTTACATTGTTGTCGATGACGCCGATATTGACGGGACGCAGCTTCAGACCGGTGATGAGATTGCCATATTCGATGGCGAAACCTGTGTCGGCGCCGGCGGTTTTAATGGCAGCTTTCCATTTGTATTTCCGGTTTATGGCATTGATGGCGGTTCGGCCGGATTTGCAGATGGTGATACAATGTCGGTACAAATCTGGGATTCCCGGCATTTGCAAATGGCCACATGTCATTATTCTGTAAACGGCGGCTGCCAGACGTTTCAATCCGGTGGATTTACACGTCTGGATATTAATGGAACAATATATAGAACATTGCAGATTCCATTAACGGCGGGGCGGTTTAACCTGATCTCCAGTTATCTTTTTCCACGCGACACGAGGATAGATTCTGTTTTTCATGGATTAGCGGGACTGAAAATACTTTATCAGGACAATGGTAATGCTTATATCCCACAGTATAATCTTAATTCAATAGGTGATATGGATATTTCAGAAGGCTATCATATATTTATTGATGGTTCGGATCAAGTCTTGAATATTAATGGTATCGGCATTTTACCTGAAAACTGGCAAATATTGCTAAGGGCCAAGCAGTTTAATTCGGTAGCGACCCTTTATAACGCATCTGTTGATGTGACAACAGCTTTTCAAAGTATTGTTGATCAGGTTGATATTATCCAGAATGATGATGGTGGTGTCTGGATTCCGGCGATGAGTATCAATAGTCTGGGAACTCTGGAACCCGGTGACGGATACCAGGTGTTCATTAAAGGGGATACGGACATTGAATTTTATTATCCTTCTGTCGACCAGGTTACAGTTGCAAAGGAAGCTGTTGCTGAAAAAACTGATATTGAACCTGAACATTTTCAATTTGTAAAAACCGGATTACCTTATACGGTTGTTGTTCAATCGGCAAATTTTGATCAGCATCCGTTTGAGAATGGTGATGAAATCGGTATTTTCGCAAATGGTCTGTGTGTCGGTGCGGGCGTCTGGCAAACAGATCAGGCTTTGGTTATTCCAACCTGGAAATCCTTCGAAGACCAGAAACTACCGGGGTATAATCCAGGTGAACAGATTAAAATCAGAGGTTATAGTCGCCGATTCAGGACGGAATTTGAAATGGACGCTCAATTTGCCAGTGAATCTCAGAAAGAATTTGAAGGAGCCTCTTATTCAGTGATCAATGCCAATGGTAGTCCGGAGTTGATTCCGCAGAAATATGCCCTGAAGCAGAACTATCCCAATCCTTTCAATCCATCAACAATGATTCCGTTCGATATTCCAAATGAAAGCAATGTCACGATTATCATTTATAATATGCTTGGTGAAGAAATTTACCGGGTGGCCAATAATCAGAATTACCTGCCAGGACATTATCAGATTCTTTGGAATGGTTGCTCTGATAACGGCCGGCAACTGGCATCGGGAATTTATTTCGTTCGGATGATTGCCGGTGACTACCAGGCTATCAGAAAGATGATCTTTCTGAAATAATGCAGGACGTATGAAACAGGTTATTTATACAATAACACTATTATTGTTGACCGGTATTTACACATCGGCGCAGGAACACTTTGTCCCGGTCGACACGACCGGTTTGCCATATATCATTGTAATCGATGATGTTATGCTGAACAATGTCGGTGGGAATGAGTGCGAGGTTGCGGTATTTGACGATACTCTCTGTGTCGGAACGACGCACTATGACGGAATCAATAATGCCCAGATAACCGCCTGGGAAGGATCGGAATCGCTTGGTCTGCCGGGATTCGTTTCCGGTAATCCAATGATTTATAAGATTTGGATAATGATTAATAATGAATTTCAGGAACTCAGATGCAATCCTGAGTATGAAAAAGGCAACGGCACATTTGGATACGGGAGTTATTCAGCCGTAACATTAAGCTGTGAATCGGTATTAGGAGTGTCATCTTTTCGTCAGGAAAAGCAATGCCAAATTAATTGTTTCCCAAACCCATTTAACCATAGCAGCCGGATTGAATATTTTATACCAACACGTTCGCCCTTTTCAATTGAAATTTATAATCTGAATGGAAAGAAAGTATTTCAACGTCATGAAAAGAGTATGAAACAGGAGAGATGTCTGCTTAATTGGAATGGTCAGAGCGATTCAGGGGATGAACTGCCTTCAGGTGTTTATCTTGTGAGTATTCGTTCGGAAGGTTTACAGGTAACCTCAAAAATTACTTATCTGAAATAGAAATAGTATAATGAAGAAACTGACGACACATATTCTAAAAATTTCATTAATTGGGGTATTTTTGTCTCAGTTGATTTTTGGTCAGAATCACTTCAGTGTAGTAAACCCCACCGGGCTCGCTTACCATATCGTTCTCGAAGATTTGACGATTAATGGAAAAGCGGCACCACAGGGAACCGAAATTGGGATTTTTGATGGTGATTTATGCGTTGGATCGGCAATGCTCTATAATGAGTTGAATTCCTCGATTGACATTGTGACCTGGCAAGGAAATTCCAGTTATAA
>QNCV01000079.1 GCA_003645845.1 Fidelibacterota bacterium
CAACAGATCCGCAAGTGTCGGAAACAGTCTGGCCGATTCGGTGGGGGCCGTATCCGCTGCTCACAGCAGTTTTGTCGACACTGGTCTGACATCGCTGACCAATTACTATTATAAGGTTTTTGTCGTCGATGAAGCAGGTTATGAAGCGGGGAGTAATGTCATTCGGGTGGAAACCGGAGGAATTGGCGAAATCAGGTTGTATGAACCTTTCGGGGACCAGGTTAAAAAACACTCCATCCAATTGTCCTGGTCGAAAAGCCGGGAAGAAGATAAGAGTGAATACCGTCTTTACCGGTCACTGAATTCCGGGGTTTCATCATCAGATTTCCTGGTTGCAACAATTGATCAAACGGATGATACGGTTCATACGGATACCAATCTCAGGGAAAATACAACCTATTATTATGCTGTGTATCTTGTTGACAGTGAGGGTAATACATCCCGCAGTAATGAAATCAGCATTAGGACAATGAATCTGCAGGCGATTCCGCTTTCGGTAAAATCCCTGGGGAAATATGAGGTGAATCTTGGTTGGGAAGCCTACAGTGAAAATGATTTCGATGGATATTATCTGTATCGTTCGGATCACGCCGGATTCGATACCAGCCATGCGGATTTAAAAGTATCATTTCATGACCGGCAAACAACCAGTTATTTCGATAATGGTCTGAATCTGGACAGTCAATACTATTACCGGTTTTTTGTCGCCGATACCTTTGGCTCGAAAACGGGTTCGGAACTCAGTGTCCATACAAAAAGTATTGAGCGGGTGGAGATAAAAGCAATCGAACCCATTGATGACAGTTATTTTCGGTTGACATTTACCATGAACAGAGAGGATGAGGATTTTCAATATTACTCCATCCATCGGAGTGAAAGTGCCAATGTCAGCAGTTCCGATCTTCAAATCGGGACAATCCCGAATCGTTCGGATACGACGTTCAACGACCCGATGCCGGCGGTGCAGAATTTGGAATACTATTATCGGGTGTATGTCATTGACAGTCGCAACAACTGGTCCACAGGCAGCAATATAGTCGGTGATACGCTAAATACGCCGCCGGAGCCGGTTGAGTTGAGCTTTGCCGGTTCAACTACAAGTTCGATTCGGTTGCGCTGGACCCTGGACAGAAACGACGATTTCTCCGTCTACGAACTCTATCGAAGTGTGGAAGCGGAATTTACCAAATCATCAAAAAATGTAGTTAAAATTGCCACGATTTCTGATAAAAACACAACAAGCTACACTGAAAGCAATCTGCCCAGTGGGGTCTTGTATTACTATTGTGTTTATGTGGTTGATATCGGCGGAAAATCCTCCGCCAGCAATATTGTTCAAGCTTATACTGTTCCGTGAAAATGCTAAATATCAAAGAGGCAAATATTTATCAACGAATCATTATTGTACTTGTATTGACGGTTGCTATTTTATCACATTGTAGCGAAAGTAGTGAAGATACGGTTGCGGCGATGGGATTCAGGGGTGAACACTATCTGGAAGTCGCCAATTCGGCGGAATTAAAGTCCCTGTTTGATGGTGATTTTACTATCGAGGTTTGGGTCCGCGGAGACAGCAGCCGGGCAGTGGCTGCACGGTCGATTTTAATGTTCGGTAATAACGATGGTGGCGACGAGATTGCCATTTATCAGGGCGCTTGGGATTCGAGTATGGTAAGTGTATGGATTGATGACAAGTTGTATTGTATGTACAGCGTCAATGGTCTGGATTGGGGTAAACGGGAAAAACACTATTTATGTTTGTCCCGGGCATCCGATTTCTTTTCCTTTTATGTGGATGGGCGACGTCTGAAATCCGTGGCGCTTTCCAATACTGACCTGGATATCGGCTCCGGCAATTTGTTGATTGGTGCTGATTATGACCCCCCCGGTGTGAACAGTAATGTTGGAAATTACTGGGTGGGGACCGTCGACGAGGTCCGAATTTGGGAAAAAGCTATTCAGTCATCGGATGTTAGCTTTCATAATAAACACCCAGACAAATTAACGGAACACTATTCTCCCAACGGTCTTGATCCGCTGATCGGGCTCTGGCGTTTCAATGAGGAGCGGACCGGTTTCGTTCCCGATGAAAGCGGACACTCTCACGATGCTGTCATCCGCGGCAATCCGGAATCCGTTTACTGGTCGAACAATTAATTAACGACAATATTGTGATATATATCAACAAAAGGGTAAGGGGATTTTGGTATATTATCTGTGAAATTTTGAGAATTTATCCCCAAACCTCATTACCCTCATATCCGGTGTGTTTCCCCCAACTCACCGGATATTTTTTTGTAAATGCTGCCGATGAATTCCGGGCCGGTACCACAACAGCCGCCAATAATCCGGACCCCGCGCCGATACCAATCGGCGGCTATTTCGGTAAATCGCTCTGGTGTAAAAGCCGAATCGGAATGCCATTCCATTTTGCTGTCCAGAATCCCGGCATTGGGATAAACCATCAACGGAATCGAGATCAGATTCCGATACTTATTCAGGAAATCGGTGATGACGGAATGGTGTGTACAATTGATCGAGAAAATATCAACTCCTAAGTCAAATATTAGTTTATACGCATCAACGATTTTTTCACCATTAAGAAGATGATCAATATCCTTCAGAATAAAGCTGACGGCTGCGGGTAATCCGGTGTTTTTCGCTGCCTGAAGGGCTGCCGATGCTTCCTGAATGTTATTCATCGTTTCGATCAGGATAAAATCAACACCGGCTTCCGCCAGCCAATCCGCCATGAGTCTGTGCTCGGCCAGTGCCGTACGGTAGTCCGGCGATAAACCGGGTCGGTAACAGTCTTCGAGCGGTGACATGGATCCGGCAATCCAGATATTTTTATTGATGTGTGATGATTTAACCGCTTTTTGGGCAATTTCAACAGCAGAAAAAGTGGCTGTCCTGGCAGCATCAATTGTCAGCCCGGCTTTTTGAAATGTCCGGGGATTAGTTCGGAAAGTATTGGTGGTGATGATATCGGCGCCGGAATCGATATAATCCCGGTGAATTGCTTCGATTATTTCGGGATTTTCACGAATTGCCCGGGCAGACCAGAGAGGAAGGGAAATATCAACGCCGCGCCGATCCAGTTCGGTGCCCAGGGGGCCATCCAGAACCAGGCGCTTTCCTGATAAAATCTCATGCAGTAGATTCATAGCGTTGAACTTATCCGTATTTCAAATCCCTTTGGTTCTGGCCGGTATGAAAAAGTGACGGGTTGATAATGCTCTTTTGTAAAACTGCGTCCGACGATAATGCCGATCAGCGCACCGCTGAAGACATCGGATAAATAGTGTTTCTTATCATTGATACGGGTACTGCCTACAAAAGCGGCCATGCCGTAAGCCAGAGTTCCAACGGTTTGACCGTAGAGATGATTTAATACGACTGCCAGGGTAAATGCACCGGATGTGTGACCGGAGGGAAATGAATTTTTTCCGTAACCGATAGGTCGCTGACGATGGATGCTCCGCTTCAGAAGTTCCGTTATAGCGGCGGTGGTGAGTACGGCTTCCATAAACAGTCCGGCATCCGAACAGGTTTTTCTGTAAGTATTTCCCTGAATGACATTTGTGATTATTATTGAGGTAAATACGGCGGTATATCCCCAGCGGTGACCATAAATATCACCAATTTTAGAGATACTGGTATTATACAGTTTGTGGTCTTTAATATATGTCTCAAAGGTATGATCGAGCGCAAAGGACAAGGGTATACCAATCATTCCGACGGTATAAACCTTTTTCTGATATTCCAGATTACCGATATTTGAAAGACCGGAGAGATAATGTGACAGGCAGGATTCTTTCTTCCATCCCGTGTATTGTGATTTTGCAATCTGGGGCCATATAAGGGGAAACACAATCAGGATAATAAATCGGCATTTCATAATAAGGGTGCAGAATTAGGTCAAGCGGCCGAATTCCTTAGCAGCGTCAAGCATTGCCAGATAATTCTCAAATTTGATATATTCGGGTACGCTGTTGCCCGAACCGACACAGTATCCGCCGTTATAGGCTGCTTCTTCTATATTCTGGCGAACCTTCTCACGAATTTGCTCCGGTGTACCCCGTGCTAATAAGTCCACATCCACATGTCCGATCAGGCAGAGGCGATCACCGTAACGCTCTTTGACTTCAGCAATAGCCATAGCCTGGGGTTCAATGGGATGAAGGGCGTCCACACCGCTGGCGATTATATCTTCCATGACTTCATACAGAACCCCGTCGGTATGATAAATCAGAGGCTTATTGGCGGCTTTTGCCAGATCACCGATTTTTTTCAACCAGGGAAAAAAGTATTCCCGCAGGATTGAGGGTGATAACATCAGACCGGAACTGTAGGCAATATCATCGCTGTACCATAAAACATCAACGGTATCGCTTTGAGCGAAATATTCAAACATACTGAGTACGAGATTGCCGATAATATCGAATAGGGTGCGGATCAGCTGCGGATTATCGAAAAGGGCAAAGGAAAATTCTTCGAATCCCATCAACTCCCAGACCATGGTGAAAATATCACCATACTGACCTATCACACCCATACCTTCCGGCAGGTATTGACGAACTTCCTCAAAATTGGAGTAGTTGAAGTCATCTTTTGAGGGAAATTTATATTTTTCCAGATCTTCAAAGGAATTGATAATTCCCCTGCCTTCGGTTGCCCAGTTGCGGGCGATGGAGCCGTCATCGTTGATGGTAGTATTTTCGTTATCCTGCAGAAATAATTTATCAGGATTGAAATCGGCGCCCGGCTGAAGTTTGATATAGTCATAGCCTGCCTGATACCAGAAGTCCACATCATCCTTCAGATTTGTAATTGGTCTGCCGAGAAATTTTGCCTTGATCAGGGGATGAATTCCCAATTCTGCCAGGGGGATATAGTCAGCTTTGCCGCGTTTCAAGGTCATTTTGAACTGTTCAATATCCGGTCTCATTTTTTCTCCATTATTTTGATGGGCAGTATTATCGAAAAGAAAATTTAACTGTTTTTTCTCTGTATCGCACTATTATTTTTCGATTTTCAATTGTAAATTTGTGGAATTATGAGGATAGATGATGAGTAATCAAAGTACTGAGAACGCAAAAGCCATATTTCTGGACAGGGACGGTACACTGAATGCTGACAGCGCTGATTATATAAAATCGGTTGATGAATTCAGGATATTTGATTTCACTCCGGAAGCGCTTGGAATTTTGACCAGGCTTGGTTTTCGGAACATCATCATTACTAATCAGTCAGCCGTTAGCCGGGGAATGATTACTACCGAAATTCTCGATCGGATGCATGCTAAACTTAAGAGCGCTATTCAGCCGGCCGGCGCCGTGATTGACGGTATTTATATCTGTCCCCATTTACCCGAAGATAATTGTGATTGTCGAAAACCCCGAACGGCAAATCTGGAAAAGGCTGTCAGGGATTTTCAGATCGATGTCAACAGGTCATATTTTATTGGTGATTCATTTAAGGATATTCAGACGGGCGCCGCACTGAATTGCCGGACAATTTTTGTATGTACGGGAATAGATTCACCCCCAATAAAGGTAATTAATCAATGGCGTCCGCGACCGGATTACATTGTCGAAAACCTACTTGAAGCGGCTAAACTAATCGAATATATGGGAAAAAATCGAAAACCATGAAAATCGTTGTTCTGATGGGCGGCTGTTCTTCGGAGCGGGAAGTATCCCTATCCAGCGGGAAGAATATAGCCGAAGTCCTGAAAAGGGATGGCCACGAAATTGTTTTGATTGATACGGTGCTGCCTATCGAGCAGATTCGGAAAACCATTGTTCCTGATGATCATGATATTCGTGAAGGTGATAAAAATATTTTGCATCTTTTAACGGATCCGGAGATCAAATCCGCAGATTTCATTTTCAGCGCTTTACATGGCGGCAGTGGTGAAAACGGTATTGTTCAAGGGGTTCTGCAGATGCTTGGTTACCGGTTCAACGGTTCCCTGGCGGAGGGATGTGCGATTGCCATGGACAAGGTAATTTCGAAAATGATCTTTGAAAAAAATGATATTCCCACGCCTCGTTGGTTGTATTTTGAAAAGAACAACGGCATGAATATTGACGAGATTAAAGATAGAATTATCGATTTATTTAATTTTCCCTTTGTCATAAAGCCCGGTCATGAAGGTTCCACGGTTGGTCTGACGATTGTTAATGATCCGGATCAGGTGGGTCCGGCCGTAAGTGAAGCGCTGAAGTACGATTCGGTGTTTCTCGTGGAAGAATATATTCCCGGTCGGGAACTTACGGTAGCGGTGCTGGGTGATGAAGCCTTACCGGTGGTCGAAATCCGACCGAAACACGGCGTTTATGATTATGAATGTAAATACACCAGCGGAATGAGCGAGTATATTGTGCCGGCGGAAATTGATTCCGAATTGGCTCACAGAATACAGGAATTAACCGTCAGTGCTTTTAATCTTTTACGCTGCTCCGGATATGGTCGCATGGATCTGCGTCTGAGTGAAAATAACACTCCCTATTTTCTGGAAATGAATACGTTGCCGGGAATGACATCAACAAGCCTTGTCCCGAAGGCCGCTAAAGCGGCCGGTTTGTCGTTCAATGATTTGATTTCAGAAATTATTCGAATCGGAATGGGTGAACATGACTGATAAGAAGGAAAAACAGACTGAATACCAACTCGATTACAGTGTGCCGCACTGGTTTGCGCTTTATACGAGATCCCGCCATGAGAAAAAGGTTAAAGAATTGCTCGATGAACGGGGTTTCGAAAACTTTCTGCCGCTAACGACGGAATATCACGAATGGAGCGATCGGAAAAAGGCAGTGATCGTTCCGCTGATTCGCAGTTACGTCTTCGTGCGGATTGCCGCTAAAAATGCAATTTATGTGACCCGCATTCCGGGCGCCACACGATTTATTAAATTCAAAGATGAAATGGCGCCGATTCCGGATTTTCAGATACAGGCCTTAATGCAGGCGGTGAATGAGGGAATTGAACTGAAAAAAAGGGATTATTCCGTAGAGACCGGACAGGATGTCAGAGTCAAAGAGGGCCCGATGAAAAACGCAATCGGAAAACTGGTGCGGATTGAAAACGAAAGCCGGTTTTTTATTACCCTTAAGATACCACCGTGTGCTTTCGAGGTAATGATTAGTCCCGAATTGTTGGAACCATATAACGGCGAAGACGGTGATTCAAAGAGTGATGCAAAAAAGAAAACCTGCGTTAGAATACCTTTGGGAATGTAAATTATGGCTACCCGATTTTATAATACAATGACCCGCCGGAAAGAGATTTTTCAACCCATCGAGAGTGGGAAAGTGCGAATGTATACCTGCGGACCGACGGTATATAATTTTGCCCATATCGGTAATTTCCGGGCCTATGTGTTCGAGGATTTACTGCGTCGTTATCTGAAATTCAAGGGATACGAAGTTATTCAGGTCATGAATATTACGGACGTCGATGATAAAATTATCCGGGAGGCCAACAAAGCGGGACAGACAATCCGGGAATTCACCAGGAAATATCGGGATGCCTTTTTTGAGGACATCGATACCCTGGGCATTGAACGGGCGGAAGTTTATCCCGCAGCCACCGACCATATCTCAGAAATGGTTGGTCTGATCAGCAAGATTATGGATAAGGGATTGGCTTATAGGACCGATGACGGGTCGATTTACTTCAAAGTGTCGGAATATCCGAAATACGGACGTTTGGCGCATTTAAATGTAACCGATATGAAACGTGGTACCAGGGTGCAGAACGATGAATATGAAAAAGAGGAACTTCGTGATTTTGCATTATGGAAAGGATGGAAGGCGGAAGACGGGCCGGTGTGCTGGGAAACCGCAATCGGCAAAGGTCGCCCCGGCTGGCATATCGAATGCTCGGCCATGAGCACAAAGTACCTCGGCAACCATTTTGACATTCATACCGGCGGCGTGGATAACATTTTTCCCCATCATGAGAATGAAATTGCCCAGAGCGAGGCGGCCACCGGGGAGAAATTTGTAAATTACTGGCTGCATTGTGAACACCTGATGGTGGAAGGCGACAAGATGAGCAAATCCGCCGGTAATTTCTATCGGCTGCGGGAACTGCTGGATAAAGGCATTGACGCCTCGGCCATCAGATATGTTTTGTTAAGCACGCACTACCGCCAGAAACTGAATTTTACCTTTGACAAACTCGAAGCGGCTGCGAAGAGCATTACCCGGCTGCGGGATTTTAAGAAATCCCTCGATCAGCCGGTGAACGATGGCGCTCTTCAAATCGATCAGATTGTTGAAAAATACCTTCGTGATTTTGAGGAATTTCTTGACGATGATCTGAATATTTCCGGTGCCCTGGGAAGTCTGTTTCGTTGCATTCATGAAATCAACGCCTTTCGCGAATCAACACCTTTGACTGATCGTGATGTCGGTGTCGTTTCAAATTTTTTGGATAAAGTCGATTCTGTTTTAAACGTAATGAATGTTTCAGAGAGAACCCTCAGTTCTGAAGAACAGCAGCTGATTGAGAAACGTCAGAAGGCCCGTGCTGAGCGAAACTGGGCTGAAGCGGATCGCATCCGCGACGAGCTGCTGAAACGGGGAATTATCCTCGAAGACACTCCTTCGGGTACCAGTTGGAAACGTAAAATAAAAACCTGATTATCGCAGGTTGTAATTTTCTATAATTTCGTCAATAGTGACAGTGGCTGTCCCGATTTTACCCACCACGACGCCGGAAGCAAGATTGGCGGCTTTGGCGGCCAGAAACCAGTCATCTGTTAATATCAAACCGGACAAAAAAGTGGCGATAAAGGTATCTCCGGCGCCGCTGACATCGAAAACCTCCCGGGCTTTCGTAGGAACCGTCAAACTGTTGCGGTGATTATCCAGAATAAAAACGCCGCGCTCGCCGAGGGTAATCACCAACCCCTGTAATTTCAGTTCGTCAACCAGTTGCCGGGCATACTGGTCAATTTCTTCGTCATTCAGGTCGGGATGGCGGATTGCGTTTCCGAATTCCTTCCGGTTGGGTTTTAAGGTGGTAGCTCCGCGGTACTTTGAAAAGTCATTGCTCTTTGGGTCCACGATAACGGGGATGTTATCAAAATGTCCGAGTATATCGGCTGTCAAGTCCGGCGTCAGCAGACCTTTATTATAATCTGAAATAA
>QNCV01000396.1 GCA_003645845.1 Fidelibacterota bacterium
AATGGGAATGCTGGAATAAACCGGCTTTACATCATATGTAACCGTGGTATTGTCATCCACCGGGATATCTAAAATATGACGGACGCCGACCGTGTCCACAGAACCGCCTGAACCGGAACGACGAATCTTTAGAGCAAGATTCTCCACCCTCCATTCGACCACCGCATTTTCCGGCGGCAAAAAAGGTACAACTGCGGAATTACGCTGCATCATGTTCATGTATTTACCCGACTCGACGCTCTCGCCCGGGGTCTCCCAGTTTTGGCTTCCATCGTCATAAGAAGTTACATAATAATAATAGCCAAAACCGCGCTGCACTGTCGTATCCACATAAGAATGAGCGATAGGAATGCCGCTGTTGCCGCCACACTCCCATATCATTTCGTAGGTGCCGTAATTCAAATCCCGTGCACGGTAGATGCGGTACCCGGCAAAGTCATTCACACCGGTATCGGGATCGGGTTCTTCCGACACATCGCTCCAGGTCAGAAAAACCGACTTTGGGCCCGCAGTAACCTGCAGATCGGGCGCCGGCGGTGCATCCGGCGTATCAAAAGGATGACGCCCGTTTTCAATGTTTCGGAAGTAGCGTTTGGTTGCAATGCTAAAAACTTTCATCAGTGAATCACGACCGGTGGCGAGCAACGCATTTTTCTCTGCATCCGTTATTCCATGGCCGCCCTGCTTGGCTTCCCACCATTCTTTGCCGTATTCCGCACACTTTTCCGCGCTCAGCCCGTTCACGGCGATGAGCATGGTCCAGTGTATTTCCGAATTAAACGGCATTTCATAAGGCCCGATGGTAACATAAGGATTGGGACGGGCGACATTCACCGGATCGTTTGGCTCGGTAAAACCCATTTCCTGCGGGCTGGGGCGATGTCGATACCAATCTTCACCGATGACAGAGCCGTCTCCTTCAAAAAATAACTTGTAGCCGATATCAGCCGTCCAGCTTTCAGCCTTTAATGCCGGATGCCATACTGTCGTCACCGGTTGCGAGAGATCATTTGTTTCATCCTCCACGTCTGTATCAGCATGAAGGATGCCCATGCCAAAATATTGCGGCGATAAGAACGTACCTAAAACCGGATTTGGCGGCGCCCAATGGGTTGTATTACGATTGGGATCGCCGGTGTCATCGTGTTCGGTGTACGAGTCCAGGTTATTATCCCCATCCCAGGCCATAAAAACACGCAGTGAATCGGCGTTTGGATCTCCTGCCGGATTCAGTGGTGTGCCGCCGCCAAGAAAATCGAGATAATTTTCACCATAATACTCCACCCAGTCATCGGTCCGACCTTCCCATATTGCGCTATTTTGTTCGCCGCCCTGAAAACTGATATGAGGCTGGATGCCGAAATTAAAATACACATCCGTTAACACCTGGTCCTTCAACTCCGGCGAATCATGTTCATTATTGTCTGTGTTGCCGTTGTTGAGGGCATGGAAATCCACGATGAGATAGCTGTCTGCATTTTTAGCAGCATAGGCGTAATAATCCTGCTGAAAAGTGATGCCAATTTTAGACGCCCAGCGAATGCTCAATAAAGCATCGGACGGCAGGTTTGGGTCGATATCCGTATAAGGATGTCTCGGCACATCTTCTACACCATTCACGGTAACCACCGGACGTTCCCTGCGCATTACATCCTTTAAAAAGATCGGCGATCCGCCGGCAAGATTTCCCGTATGTTCGAGGACGCTCTCACTCACAGAATAAACCGCATAAGGGAAAAGCGATCCGCGACGGTTTTTCCAGTTGGTTGTGCCGCAGCTAAGGCCGCCCATGCGTGCGGTGCCGTTTGCCAGCATGGTTTCATTTCCGCCGCCGGTAGTTTTAACCCTGACCACATTTCCGGGCCATTGGTACCCCACCTGCCAGCCGCCGCTGGGAATATCTTCATCGCTGTGCCACAATTCTCCAACTTCAATTTTGCCAACTTCAGCTATCTGGCCAAAACTCTGGTTGAAAAAAGACGCCAGAATTACCAGGCTAATGATACAATATATTGTTTTCACTATTATATCCCTTATTTAGTAACCGATGCCAAATGATAGTCTGCTTATATTATCCAATACCCCAAACTGGGAATAAGAATAATCAATTTGAATTTCAAGCCCCTTTATCAATAAATTGGCGCCTAAACCAAAAGAAAATCCTTCATCAGTTGAAGAGGTTATTTTATAACCCGTTCTAAGAAAATATTGGCCCGACAAACCATATTCCAACCCCAATTGGTAGCCGTCGCCATAATCCTTTGATTCTAAAATATCACCGCTTAGGCGCAACCGATGATCTTTTGCGGACGGGAAGAAAACCTGGTTCAATTCGACAGACATGCCATAACGAAACATTAAAGGGATCGGCTGGTTGGCAAAATTTTGCATCGCCATTGATATAGTAATGCCTTTTATCTCAGTGTTATAGTAAGTTCCAAAATCAAAAGCAAAGACGCCATCCTCATAGGTGGAAGTTTTTTGTTCCTCGAATTCCGTACCGATGTACGAAAACGATTGAACAGAGCCGAGATTTTGGTACAGATACTTTATTTGTCCACCCAGGGAAAGACGATTCGTAATCTTTTTAGCGTACCCCAGTCCAAGAGCATACTCCATAATTGAAAATGAA
>QNCV01000397.1 GCA_003645845.1 Fidelibacterota bacterium
ACCCTTGTCCTGCAGAGCCGGGGATAATTCAGCCGCAGCCGCATCTTTGGGCTTAGATGTAATTGCACCGAAAAGGGCTATTTTGTGTTTCTCAATCAGATCCAGGGTGCGCTGGGGCAGTGGATTGCCCTCATTACACCAGAATTCCCAGCCGATATCGGCATGGATATAATCGGCTTCAAACCCCGCGGCGTCCAGCACCCGGACCGCTTCTTCCAGCACGTTTTTCCCAATGCCGTCACCGGGCATGGATACAATCGTTCGTTTCGCCATGAATGTCTCTCCTCAAAAATTAATTATTAATTGTACGTATACATCCGATCGATATGAATCTTTATTTCGAAATCGTGAAAATCCTGCTGAATGAGCTGTTTTAACGTTTGACAATCATTCAGCTCCCGACAGTTTTCAAGGCCTTTCCGAACCGGGACAATATCGAAGAATATTTTTTTATGATCCTCTTTTTTAATTATGCGTAAATCATGTATTTCCCGAATTTCATTGCTCTTACTGACAAATTCGTCGATCGACTTCTTCAATGCCAGCAATTCCGGGCTTTCCAGATCAATGGGATCCACATGGACAACGGCATAGGCGTTCAACCGACGGGCCAGTTCACGTTCCACTTTTGTGGCAATTTCATGAGCCTTCAGGCTGCTGTTCTTCTGATCCACTTCAACATGAACGCTGATAAATTTCTGGTCTCCGTAGCTGTGCACAATGGTATCATGAATATTGCTGACCTCATCAATCCCCATACATATTTCTTTGATCTCGGCAATACATTCCGGTGACGGAGCCCGTCCCAACAGCGAGTCAGCCGCCTCTTTTGCAATGGTTATTCCGGCCCAGATCAGCATAATCCCCACCGCAACCCCACCGGCGCCGTCGAGAAAGGGATAGCCGAGACGACTGCCAACGATCGCCACTAAGACCAGGATTGAGCTGACGGAATCGGTGTAGTGATGCAGGGCGTCCGCCCGCAACGTGGCGGAATCAATACGTTGTCCCAGATAGTTTGCCAACCCGCCCAGCCAGGCTTTGATCAGAATCGTGAGAAGGACAAATACCAAAACTCCCGATGTTACAACGCTCAACTGCGGATGCAACACTCTGTTCCATGATGATTTGATAAATTCCACGCCGGCAACGGCCAGCAACACCGCAATAACCAGGGTCGCCACATATTCCGCCCGCTGGTGTCCGAAAGGGTGTCGACTGTCGGCCGGTTTCTTTGAAATCCGATAACCGATAATCACTATGATTGACGTGGAGACATCGGACAGCGAGTGAATGGAGTCGGCAATCAGGGCAATGGAGTTGATCAGCAGTCCGACCAGCAGTTTAGCGGCAAAAAGCAGAAAATTAACAACAATACTGAGCCAGCCTCCGAAACGACCAATTGCCGACCGCTGCCCGACATCTTTGACAGCAGCGTTCCGCAGGGACCGGGGAATCGCCCAGTTGTAAAGAAAATGCTTCAATCAAGCCCCAATTGCTTCCTGGTATAGGGAATCAGGCCGCCGGCATCAAATATTCCGACCACTTCTTTGGGCAAGGGTGGAAATGTGAATACTCCGGCCTTGCAGCGAATCTCACCCTTTTCCGTGTCGATTTCGATTTCCTCACCGTGCTCCAGTGCATCGACGGCCTCGGGTGAGGTCAAAGCCGGCAGACCGAAATTGATGCAGTTGCGAAAATATATCCGCGCAAAAGTCTTGGCAATCACAGCGCCCACTCCGGCATAAACAAGACAGGCGGCCGCCTGTTCCCGGCTGCTGCCGCAACCGAAATTGGTGCCGCCGACGATGATATCACCCTTTTGAACATTACCGGCAAATTCCGGATCCAGGTCTTCCAGCGCGACCCTGGCCATCTCGGCCGGATCGGTCACCGTATAGGTATACTTTCCGGGAAAAATGACGTCGGTATTGACATCATTCCCGTATTTCCAGACCTTTCCTTTTATTATCATTTTATCTCCTAAAATATTTTAAAAATTAGATTTTTGATATTTGATTTTGATGTTTTTACGGAAGATGTGACAATACTTACTAATTCATCAACTTTATTTAATAGTTGTTTAATATCTTCATTAATTATCAGTTGAGTCCGGTCAATAAGAATCAGCCAGTATCTTGTTTCACGGATTTCTTTCAACACAATTTGCATTTTATGGTTAAAATCAGTTCTGCTTTCTGCAGCTCGGGCTTCTTCATAATTCACACCTGCAGATGTTGCTGATCGCATCAATTGACCATAGATATGTTTTCCAGTATAATTTTGACAAAGCAATTTGCCAGTTTTAATAACAGAAACTGCAAAATCGGTGAAGCGATTTGCTAATTCTTCAGCGTGCATTTATTACCTCGTCAAACCAAATTCTCCAATCAACAATCACGAATCTACAATCTTCAATCAACAATCCCCAATCTTATATATCTTATAGGGCTATTCTCTGAAATCTTCAATCTTACCCGTCAATGCCGACACCGCCGCCGTCCGCGGACTGACCAG
Source organism: Fidelibacterota bacterium (assembly GCA_003645845.1). Lineage (GTDB taxonomy): Bacteria > Fidelibacterota > UBA2242 > UBA2242 > UBA2242 > B118-G9. The sequence goes on from QNCV01000397.1 coordinate 2,518, forward strand.
ATACACAAAGGATTCCTTATTGCCCAGACGTCCCTTGAAATTCCGGTTTGAAGTCGCCAGACTGACTTCGCCATTGGCCGGCACGCCCTCATGGTTGCCCATGCAGGGACC
>QNCV01000398.1 GCA_003645845.1 Fidelibacterota bacterium
AATGATCAGAAAACTGACCAGAAAAGCGGTAATCTGATTGTCGGTGATTGTGCTTCCGAAAGTACCGACTGCGGCATAGACCCCGCCTACCAGCAACAATCCGAAATATCCTGTGAGCAGGGCACCGATATCAATGTTATTTCCGATAAACAATAGCGTAATAAAATGCACCAACGTAAACGCCAGCGCTGCTCCGACCAATGTTAAAGCCGCCAGAAATTTTGCTATGATGATATCCCCGTCGGAAAAAGGCAGTGTTGTAATGAATTCCAGGGTTCCGGTATTTTTTTCTTTGGAGATCAATCCCATGGTTATCGCCGGAATAAAGAAAAGATAGACGATGGGAACGATCGAAAACAGTGTCCGCAGGTCAGACTCGTTGATCAGAAAAAACGTGCTCATGGTAAACCAGGCATTGATCAGAAGAAAAACCACCAGGGTAATGTAAGCCACGGGGCTGTTAAAAAAGGAACCGACCTCTTTCCGATAGAGTATTTTGTAATTACTTCGCATCTTGGCCTCCTTCAATCGTAAGGTTCCGGAATACCTCTTCGAGACTGGTCTTATGACGACTCATTTCCAGTATGCTCCATTTATTCTTAACCGCATGTTTGAAGATTTCCTCACGCGGATCAATTTCATTCGGATATTCCAGAACAACGGACGCAATGCCGTCCTTTTCATTATATTCAGCCAGAATAATATTGTCCTGAAAAGACTGAACCTTCTTGACCGACTCTTCCGTCACATTCTTTAGTTCAAGAATCAGACGCGTCCGGCCTCTGAAATCACTCATCAACTCATCAACCGTTCCATTGGCAACAATTTTTCCCTTGTTGATAATGATCATACGGTCGGCGGTGGCCTGCATTTCCTGCAGAATGTGGCTGGATATGATCACGGTTTTTTCCTTACCGAGATTACGGATCAAACCCCGGATTTCCACAATCTGATTCGGATCGAGACCGGTTGTCGGTTCATCGAGAATCAAAATCTTAGGATCGTGAATAATCGCCTGGGCCAGTCCGACGCGCTGACAATATCCCTTACTGAGTTCGTTAATATTTTTATGCACAACACCCTTCAGGCCGCAAAGTTCAATAACTTCATTAAGCCTGGAACGGAAGTTCTGCCGATCGATACCCCGCGCCCGACCGACGAAATCCAGAAAATCATAGACCTGCATATCGTGATACAGCGGATTCATTTCCGGCAGATAACCAATCATCTGCCTGATTTCCATGGAATCGTCTTTGACATTATAGTCATCCACAAACACATTCCCAGACGTCGGGGACAGGTATCCGGTAATGACTTTCAGGGTTGTTGTTTTACCGGCGCCGTTGGGGCCCAGAAATCCCAGGATTTCGCCGGTTTTAACCGAGAAGGAAACATCTTCAACAGCTTTGACATCTCCGTAGTGTTTCACCAGATTTCGTACTTCAATCACGGTGACCTCCTGTTAAAAAGGGTTCACATTTTGTTCTGTCTATACATCGATAACTTAATTCCCAGGCCGTAATCATTTCACCGGCTTCCGGAATGACCTTCGCGAATTTAACAAGATCCAATTGCCGCAAAAGAGAGTCGAAGTCGGCCAGAATATCGGCTCCGACAGATCCCATCTCATGCAGCGCCTCTCTGATTTCCCGTGTGGTCATTTCAAGGGCTTTAAAGAAATACCGGCGCTCCAGGTACTCCCGCAGAATCTCAGACAGTCGAAAATAATATTGCCGAATCTCCTCTTTTGTCCGATATCGCCGGGATTTCAGCTCTTCCAATTTCCGAAATGCGGTCACATGCGGCGGTTCAAGAAATTCTTCGTTTAATGAAGCAGGCGGTTGTTGCTTTTTCCAGCGCCGGTAAAATATCATCCAACCGACAATTATCGAAACCACCAGCAATGCGAAAATAATATAAGACCATGGGATAATCCTGCGTATGGCAAAAGGCGGTTTGATATCCTTCGGTTCGGTTGTACCGGGCGGTAAAACCGAAATGACATTTACTGTGTATTGATCAGTCCGGAAACTCAGAACCCGGGTAGAATCCAACTGACTGACAGCCTTGAAAGTTATGGCCGGAACCACAACCCGGCCCGTATCAAACACCGTCAGTTCAAGACGTAATCTTTGTTCGAAACCATCTTTGAATTCTTGCGGATCGGAAAGAGTTTTGTTGACTAACTCCCATTCACCAAGTTTCTGATCAAACTCAGGCAAATCAAAGTGCACATCCCCGGGATATCGCATAATAACATCCAGATGAATTCGATCGCCAATGGTGGCAATGGTCGTATCAATGGAAGACTCGATAGACGTCTGGAAGGCTTCGGTTTTTACACCCCCTGCGAATAGAATTAAAATAAATACTAAAAACCTGGCTTCTTTAAAACGTCTTTCCCTCAGCAAGATTTATCGAAATCTCCTCTCACGCATTTTGAAAAATTTTACCAGCGGTTCAACATAAGACTTCCCGGCATCGATCTGCACCAGGTCCAGATTCATTGCCCGGGCCTCCTTGATGAATTTATTTTGCCTCTCAATAACGTATTCGGAATATAATTTAGTAAATTTTCTGTCCAGCGTATTCACCCAGACCTCCTCACCGGTTTCAGCATCCCG
>QNCV01000399.1 GCA_003645845.1 Fidelibacterota bacterium
TCCGGCAAAGTGATCGAGACACCGGAGGAGTTGCTGAGACGAATATCGAACGCAATAGCCAAACCCGAGGCCAACTTTACCAATAAGGCCAATGTCCGGAAAACCGCAGATAAATTTTACCAACTCCTTAGGAATAAGGATTTTCTCCCAAACTCGCCGACAATTATGAATGCAGGTCGGGAATTGGGCCAGCTATCAGCCTGCTTTGTTTTGCCCGTCGATGATTCAATGGAATCTATCTTCCAGACTTTAAAAGATACCGCACTCATCCACAAAAGCGGTGGCGGAACCGGTTTCTCATTCAGCCGAATACGTCCCCAAAAAAGCATCGTTAATTCCACCAGCGGCGTTGCCAGCGGTCCCATATCCTTTATGAAAGTGTACAATGCCTCCACCGAAGCCGTTAAACAGGGTGGTACCCGGCGGGGTGCAAATATGGGAATTCTGCGAGTGGATCATCCGGACATTCTGGAATTTATCGACTGTAAAAAGGACCCAAAAGAGCTGACCAATTTCAATATATCGGTAGCTGTCACCGATGACTTTATGGAAAAAGTTCGCAAACGGGAACAATACGAACTGATCAATCCCGTAGATGGTAGCGTCACCGGCACACTAAACGCTGCCGATGTATTTAAACTCATCGCGCAGAATGCCTGGACAAACGGCGACCCCGGAGTAATTTTTATCGATAAAATCAATAAAATGAATCCGATTCCAAAACTGGGCGATATTGAGGCCACTAATCCCTGCGGCGAACAGCCGCTACTGCCAAACGAAGCATGTAATCTCGGATCAATTAATCTGTCGAACTTTGTAAATGACGGAAAAATCGACTACGACCGGATGAAAGAGGTTATAGATACATCGGTTCATTTCCTTGACAATGTCATTGAAGCCAATAAATACCCTCTGAAAAAGATTGAGAACATGGTCAGGAAAACCCGAAAAATCGGTCTTGGGGTAATGGGGTTTGCCGATGTCCTTTTCAAACTGAAAATTGCCTACAACTCCGAAGAAGCCCTCAAACTGGCGGATGAAATAATAAGTTTCATCTATAAAACAGCCCGCGATGCCAGTATACACCTGGGCGAAACCAGAGGCACATTCCCGGCATGGAATGAAAGTATCTACTTCCCGGATGGACCTAAACTCCGGAATTCAACCTTTATTACGATTGCTCCCACAGGCACCATTTCCATGTTGGCCGATTGCAGCAGCGGTATCGAGCCAATCTTTTCACTCGTATTCACCAAACGAGTTATGGACGGAACAGACCTTCTCTATGTCAACCCCCATTTTGAGCAGGCCTGCAAAGAAGCCGGTATTTATTCGAAAGAACTGATGCAAAAGGTAGCAGATAAAGGGTCAATTCAGCACATCGATGAAATTCCCGAAGAAATTAAGAAAATTTTCGTGACTGCCCATGACATCAGTCCGGAATGGCATGTCCGCATGCAAGCCGCTTTTCAAAAGTGGACTGACGCCGCCGTTTCCAAAACCTGTAATTTTCCAAAAACAGCATCTGTTCAGGATGTTATGGATGCCTACTGGCTGGCCTATGAAGCCGGATGTAAAGGGATTACAATTTACCGGGACGGCAGTCGCGATGAACAAGTTCTATATGTGGGTGACAAAGCCGGCCAAAAAAGCCCGGATAAAGCCGCCCCGTCTTCTCAGCAATTAACTTATGAAGCCGATCGGATTCACCCGCGTGTACGTCCGCAGGAAACCCGCGGAACCACCAAACGGATTCGTACCGGGCAGGGAACTCTTTATATCACAATCAATGAAGACGAGACCGGACTCTGTGAAGTTTTCACCAATATTGGCAAAGCTGGAAGTCAGGCTCAGGTGGAATCCGAAGCAATCAGTCGTCTGATTTCTCTGGCTTTACGTTCCGGAATAGACGCCAGAGACATAATCAAACAACTTAAAGGCATCGGCGGCCCGAGCCCTATCTGGGAAAACGGCACCCAGATTCTGTCAACACCCGACGCCATCGCAAAAGCCCTTGAATGGTATCTGGATGAACATGAGGGTAAAAAAAGCAGCGCGGCTGCTCAACCAAATTTTCAGTTTAACGACACAATCCCCGAACAAGCGGCACAAAAAAAAGCAACCCGGCCAACATCAGTAAATCAAATTGATAATAAAAAGTCAATCATCACCTGCCCGGAATGCGGAACCAGTCTCTACCACGAAAGCGGGTGTGTGACATGCCCATCCTGTGGTTTTTCAAAATGCTGATCGATGAATCATACCAATAAAAAAAGGGGCTTATTTAGGCCCCTTTTTTCTTTTGTTAATGGATATATATACTATTCTTCCAAAATATCTTTTTCCCTGTCCTTGAACAATTTATCAATCTCTCCAATGAATTTATCCGTCAGTTCCTGAATTCTGGCCTGGCTGTCATGTCTCTGATCCTCGGAAATTTCATGCTCTTTTTCCAGTTCTCTGATCATATCATTGGCATCACGCCGAATGTTTCTGATAGCCACTTTGCCATCTTCGGCAATCCTATGGGCAAACTTAACTAATTCGCGCCGGCGCTCTTCATTCAGATAGGGTATTGGTAAGCGCAGTAAATTTCCATCTATCTGCGGATTTAAGCCCA
>QNCV01000400.1 GCA_003645845.1 Fidelibacterota bacterium
AACAGTCTCAAAGGCAAAACCCGGATTTCAAAAATAGAGCCGTTCACATATCAGAATGTCGGTTATCTCTGTAATTTTGCAGTGTCTCAGTATGTTAAATGGGGAATCATTGTTGCGGATAAATCCGCCCGTGCTTATGCGATGGTTGAAGCGGCAAAACGTGATATTGTAAAGTGGATTGGCCTGGCGATCATTCTCTGCGTGATATTCTCCGTATTTTTTGCGCGTTATTTCTCCGACGCCATGCGCTATTTGACGGCGATTGCCAAAAAGATCGGAGGTGGCGAGTTCGATGTTCAGGTCAAGGTGAGGTCCAAAGATGAACTGGGGCAATTGGGCAATTCACTCCAGGAGATGGCAGGCAGTCTGAAAGACGCTGTAAAAGTCAAGGAAGAACTCTTTGCAATTCAGGCGGAAGTCAAAATCGCCAGCCGTATTCAGCAATCCATTTTACCTGTCGGAAGCCCTGATCTGAAAGGACTTAATTTTGGCGCCCGCTACATACCCATGGAGGGCGTTGCCGGTGATTTTTACGATTATCATGTGATCGATGATAAGAGTGTCGGTGTTCTCGTTGCGGATGTATCGGGGCACGGAATCCCGGCGGCGATGATCAGCACCATGGTGAAGGTGACCTTTTCGCAACAGGCTACGATTGGTAGCGACGCATCCAAAGTGCTGAATGAGATGAACCGTCTGCTGACCGGTAAAATGGAAGATCAGTTCCTGACCGCCATGTATCTCTATATTGACTTGGCGAAAAAACTTTTGATAACCGCCGACGCCGGACATTGTCCGCTCTATATCTGGCGTCGAAAAGATAAAGAGATGATCCGGGTAAAACCGCAAGGGATGATCATAGGTTTTATGCCGGAAATTAATTGTCCCGTCGAAGAGACAAAACTGAAAGACGGTGATCGTCTGGTTATGTACACCGACGGTATTACTGAAGCGGCGAATCCGGAAGGTGAATTATTCAATGACGAGCGACTGAAGAGTCTGATCGGTAAACATCAGGATAAAGAGCCTGAAGAATTTATTGATATCGTCGTTGCCGAACTCAAAAAGTGGGTTGGTGACGATAAAAAGACATTTGAAGACGATTTGACGATGGTCGTCATGGATATTGGAAATTATTAAGCCGGAGAATTTGCATTGACCGAAAATAACATAAAAGAGTTGTCTATGAAGATTATCAGAATATTAATAATGGGTTTGTTGCCCTGCTTGCTAAATGCCCAGAATATTGATCAGAACTTTTTACTGACCGCCGGGATCGAAGCAGGGCTGGATAAAGGTGACAGCCTGAATCGAATGGTAATAAATGCCGATATCCCTTCCACATACCCGGGTAAGGTTTACTTTCGTGTCTTTGATGCGGATCTGGGGGATACGTACGATAATCCCGGGCGGAATTCGAAAACACGGTATTTAATTTTCGGAAAAAATGGCGTCACTCAGGACCTTTTTTCAATTAAGGATACATTCGATAAGAGTTTGGCTCTGTCCGAACTTATTCTGGGCGAGGACCCATATTACGATAATCGTTGGAGAACAATCGGAAGTTATTCACTGAGCCGGGGGCAGCCACAGGGTGATCGAACCCTGTTTCAGATTGTCATTGACGGTATCAGCGGTTCCGGTCGCAACCTGTATCAGGTCTATATTTCGTCCGAAGATAAACGCAACGAGATGATTAACGGCGCCAGGATAGCTTCACCGGCGATGGGATTGCGTATGGCTAACAATCCGGCGATGAGCACCCAGGTGACATTCGATATTCCGAACGATTGTGACACCCTGATAATCAATAACTTTGACGGTGACGTTCAGCGAAGCCCGAACAGGATACGCTTTGAATCCAATTTCCGGAATAATATCAAAATCAATCCTTCCGGTGACGGGAAAGTCGAGAAAACTTACATCCGGGTTGATAAAGATGAAAAAGGTCGAAAAGCCGCTCTCGTTATCGAAGGTAATGTCGCCACGAACAATATCCAATTCTGGATTACAGACAAAAATTTCAATGTGTTACCACTGGATTATCCGCCGCTGCTGGCCATGCGGAATTCTCTGCCTGTCACGAAATTCAAGTTTATTCCCCTTGCTGACTGTAATACATTGATCCTCGATGCCACGGAATCCTATGATGCCGATGGTGACGAACTGACGTATCGATGGTATTTTGAGGGCGGTGGCACCGATCAGGGTATTCGAATTGTGCACGATTTTGGAAAGCCCGGAAAATATGCGGTAAAACTGCTTGTTATCGACAATTCAATTTATGTGGCCAATACATCCCGTTTGACTCAAATGGTTACCATCAATAATCCGCCCAAAGCGATTATTGAGGGAGCCGTAAAGGCAGCGCCTTATCAGACGATTGTCTTTGACGGCAGCAAATCCACCGATTCCGACGGAAAAATTGTCAGTTATCAATGGGATATGGGCGATGGAAGGATTCTTAAAGGTGCAAAGGTAAACCATAAATACACCCGACCGGGAAATTATACCGTAACGCTGACGGTTAAGGACGATGGGAAAACATTATGTACAAAGGGGAAGACGACGGCCGATATCTGGATCAATCGGGCTCCCCGGGCGCGTTTCAACCTTG
>QNCV01000401.1 GCA_003645845.1 Fidelibacterota bacterium
AACCAATCCCCCGGTAGCAATAAAATCATCCATAGCTCCGGGCCATATATTTGAACAGATGTCAGGAGTCGTTCCGGCTGCAATCGCCGCCAACAACACTTCTTCCGACGATTGACTGGCCGGTATCGGCTGCAGTTTGACTTTCACGCTGTCATTAACAGCGTTCCAATTATCAACCAAATACTTGGCCAAATCAATCTCATCCTGGTTGGATGAACACCAATAAGTTATCTGAATTTCCGAACTTCTTCGCGAATTGCTTCCTTCTCTTTTTCCACATAGCTGAAACGTACACAACAGTAAAAGCAAGACGATGACTGATATAGAAATTATTCTAAATCTTCGATTCTGATTGTTGTTCTTCATCTGTAAGAAGTTCCACCTATCCATCTTAAAATTTAAGTGTCAGATAACTTGGGTCTTGAATAAAATATCCTATAGTTTACTCATATACACTGAATCTTTACTTTAATTTCACACACTTCTTTACCGTCGTGAATCCATCCGTTTGAACACGATAAAAATAGATTCCGGAACTGACATTCCCTGCATTCCAACTTACGAAATATTCACCTGCCGGCTTGTACTCATCAACCAACGTCTGAATCAGTCCTCCGGTCAGGTTAAAAACTTGTAGTTTGACGTTGCCGCCAATTGGCAAATGATACCGAATCGTCGTGACCGGATTAAAGGGATTCGGGTAATTTTGATAGAGTGCAAAATCCTCAGGGATCATTTTTATTTCGGTGTGAATCGCACTGGTTTCACTGTAAAGTTGGACAATTTCTTCGACGGACAAGGCATAATCGTAAATACGGACGTCATCGATGATACCGTTAAAGTTATATGCAGTAATATTTGGTAATACCTGGCCAATCATCAGATCGATATTGGTTGTCATGATGGTTCCGGAAAAGGATGTGTGATTATCCAGAGTACCGTCAATAAATATTTCAAAATTACTGCCATCATACAACCCAACTACATGATACCAGGTATCCGCCGTTACTTTCACTTTGGAGTCTAAATCCTTGATACCGTCGGAAGATTTCACCGTCCAGCGAATTCGTTTATCCGGTATTATCGAAATCTTCCAGCGATTCTCCCAGTTGCCATGGGAAATGGGGTAGGATTCGCGGTCATTGTAGAGTTGCGCGGCATTCATCCAGAAACTAACCGTGATCGCTTCCGTAAAATTCAGGCTGGCGCTGTTCGGTACCCGTATATTGTCACTGGTCCCATTAAAATAATATGCGCTGTTCGCATTGCCGAAGCGGTTTGTTGTCAGGTCGGCGCCGTTGACCACGCCGTGATTATTCAAACCGCTGTAATCATTGGCATTACCGCTGAAGGGATACCAGGCCATCGGATCGCCGGTCACCGAACCGCTGGAATCCCTGACCACAATGCCGATACTGTCGGTATCTTCACCGCCCCGATTGTCACTGACGGTACATTTAATGTAATAATAGCCGACCGAATCCGGCGCAACCCAGGAAATCGTAGAATCGGCTCCAAGTATTATTCCGAATTCCGAAAACCAATTATATTTCAAAACATCCATATCAGGATCACTTGCAATACAACTGATAAATGTAGTGTCTCCCATATCAATTTTACCGGCAGAAGCGATTATATCAGTAATAGACGGTGCGTGATTAATGGCTTCGATAACCGTGATTTGAATACTGTCGGATACCGGTACTGCTGTCCCGTCGGAAACGGAGCAGCGAATTGAATAGACTTTCTCCTCTGCAGGCGCCGACCACCACAAAACCGCTGAATCGCAATCCACCGTTTCTCCGTTTATAGCCCAATCGAATGATAATTGATCAAGGTCCCGATCGACGGCTGTGCAGTATATATTGACGGACTGATTGAAAACGACGGTTGCCGAATCCACCGCCAGCGCCTTAATTCTCGGTTTGTGATTACTGACAATGTTATCTGAATTGTAGTCAACAACAATGCCATCAACCAGCATCTTTTCTTCTTCGTAGCTAATCGTACCACCGGCCGGCGTAAGAGCCAGCAGTACGGCTTCATCGGACGAAATCGTCAGTTCCGCATTCCCGGAAACATTCCGGAGGACAAATTGGTTGGTCAACAGATCATAGAGATCAACCGTTCCGGAACCGATTTCAATACTGATAGTTTTAGCCTCTGTATAGGGATTGTAATACAGATAGGTGGAATAGGATTCATCCTGAAAATAATCGGTTTTACAGACATCCAATTTTAAAATACCTAAAACATTAGTCGTATCAATAATGCCTCCGAGAATACCAACATGAGAGGAACCGTACAGCGCAAAATTTGTCGCACCCCAGCCGCCCGATATGGCATCGCCGGTAGCAAAAGGACTATTCCCCGAACCAATCGCAAACTCACGCATGGCCTCATGGGCAATATACCCTCTGGGATCATAAATCTTTGACCAGGCTTCTCCATCCTGCAGACTATCCGTCAGGAAAGGCGTATAAAACAGCCGGGAAGCGTTCGCCAGGTTCAGGACCCACTTACCGATTGCCCGGGCGAAACGATCATCATAACGCACCATCGGCACCAGAGCACCCGCCATTTCATAACCGTTCATGACAAAGGCATAGCCGTCA